>CAINFV010000182.1 GCA_903848235.1 Chlamydiia bacterium
ACAGAGACAGCATACTTGTAGTAATTGTGGATATAGCGTGCATCGCGATCTCAATGCCGCTGAAAATATTTTGGCCCTTGGATTAGATGGCCTGGGCGTTTGCTCTAGAAGCCTCTGCCTTTAGGCAGGGGAGTAATCACACGCAATATCACACCCCCTGCTGCTAAAACGGCAAGGCCGCCAATAGCTACAGGCATCAGCAGGTGAATACCTAAAAATGGCCCTGATGTCAGGGGGCCAGTTCCAAATCCTAGCGCTTCGGCAGAAGCATGATATCCCATTATTTTCCCAAGATGTTCTTTGGAGGCCATTTCAGAGATCGCTGTCGCTGCAACAGGAAAGAGAAATGAGGCTGCAATATTTTGTAGGGGAAGGAGCCACCAATAGGTCATGGGGGTATTGAAAACAAATAATGTCCAGATGCAGACACAGAGTGTTATGGCAGCGACAGAAAAAATCCGTAACGGATTATAGCGACGAAGGGCAGGGCCTACAAGAACCCCGCAGCTTATCACGTACCAGAGGGCGCCATAGCCAAAAAAGAGACTTACTTCACTGGCTGTCATATGGAACTTTTCTACCCACCAAACAGGGATGAAGTCGATATAAAACGACCAGCCAAAGACAAAAAGGAATGTCGCGCATAACAGGGTACGTATCTTAGGGTCGATTGCCGCAAGCTCTCCAAAGAACGACCTAAGAGTTTTGTGGGGGTGTGGCATCCCTTGTGTTGGCAGTGTTTCAGGGAGCCATAAAAAGACTAAAAGGGTGTTTGCTGCTGTCAGCACTGTTGATGCGAAAAATGGTCGTAGCAGGCTCTCAGACCAAAATGCTGTTTCTCCAGCGAATAATCCTCCCATAAGGGGCCCAACAGCATATCCAGCGCCAAACGCCATCCCCATCAATGAGTATCGTCTTCCTTTCGATGAAGAATCGCTGATATCAGCAATGCAGGCATTTGCAACGCCAAAGCTCGCTACAGAAAGACCCATCGTAATCCGTGCCAGAGCAACGCCGTATAGTGACTCTTGCGATATGCTATAGGCAGCGCCTAACCATGAGAGGGCGCCGCAGCATAAGCATGCAATGATGACAGGCCTTCGTCCGATCTTGTCAGAGAGATTTCCGACAAATGGGGAGGCGAGCATAGCAATAAGAGGGGTCGCAGAGATAACCACGCCAAGCCAGATGCCACGAACGGCAGCAGAGGTCTGCGGGTCTACAAAATGCCATTTTGGGTCAAAGAGCATGGAAGAGAACAGTGGGTAAATCAATCCAAACGCAGATGAATCGATGAAGGCAAGAAGCAGTAGAACAAAAAAGGCTCGTCTCGTCATCTATTTCTTTCCAGTCCTTAAGAGGAGGTGGGATCCATCATCCAGTGAACAGTCCGCCATCGACGACAAGAACCTGCCCTGTGATATAGGCGCTCATTTCAGAGGCAAGAAAAAGGGCTGCATGTGCAACATCAAGGGGAGATCCCATATGTCCCAATGGTATCTGCCGCGTGGCGATCTCTATTTTCTCCTGCCCTAGTGCCTCTGTCATCCCCGTTTCAATAAATCCGGGGGCAATGCAGTTGACAAGGATATTGCGTGAAGAGAGCTCTCTGCTCAGGGATTTCGAAAAACCGATAATACCTGCTTTTGACGCTGCGTAGTTTGTTTGCCCTGGATTTCCTGCTAATCCAACAATAGAGGAGATATTGATAATTCGTCCCCCTTTGGCCTTCATCATTGGGCGGCATGCGTGCTGGCAGGTGAGAAAACAGGATTTGAGGTTTATGTCGATGACTTTATCCCAGTCTTCTTCAGACATGCGCATCAGAAGCCCATCACGGGTGATGCCGGCATTATTCACCAAAATGTCTAACGTCTGAAATTTTTCAAAGTAGTGTGCGAATAGCTGGTCGACCTCAGCTTTTGAAGAGACATCGCATTGCTCAAAGAAAAAGGCCTCCTTATGCCCCATGGAATAAATCTCATCGGTGAGCTTTGCTCCTTTCTCTTGATTTGTCCCAACGCCGACGACGGAAGCGCCATGCTGCAGAAAAACGTGTGTAATAGCCTTCCCAATCCCTGAAGTAGCTCCAGTAATAAGTGCCTTTTTACCTGCTAGAAGTCGTTGAAAGCTCTCTCCTGACATCCATTCCCTCATCGTTATGTAAAAACAGCTTCTAAAGATTTTAGGTCATCAGTTGATTCGATAGACATCGTTGGTATTTGGATCCCAATACGTTTATTTAATCCTGTGAGCGTTTTCCCACACCCGATCTCTAGAAAGCAAGTAACTTCTTGCGCTTCACATGTTTTCACGCATTGGTGCCAGAGGACGCTTGATGTCACCTGGCGTGCCATCAGGGAGCGTATCTGGCTTTCTGATTCAGCACACTGCCCGGTGACGTTCATGACAACGCGGATGTCTGACATCGATAACGGCACTTCAGCAAGGGCTTTTGCAAGGGCCTCCTCGGCCTGTCTCATCAATCCGCTATGAAACGCACCATGGACCTGCAGGGGGAGTGTCCTACGAGCTCCTCGTGCCTTCGCTGCCTCTTCTGCCGCAGCGATTCCTTTTCGTGTTCCAGAGACGACAACCTGCCCCGGGCAGTTGAAATTAGCACACCAGAGGTCTGATGGCAGCTGAAGATCGTCGACCATCTCTCTGACCTGATCGTCTAAGAGCCCTAAGATGACGAGCATGGTGCCTTGTGTCTCTTCGCAGGCGGTATGCATCAGGGAGCCGCGGAGGCTGACAAGGGGAAGTGCTATTTCGAAGGGCATGACGCCGGCTGCTGTGAGAGCGGTATATTCTCCCAGGCTAAGGCCTGCAGTACAGACAGGAGTTGGCAGGTCGAAGAGGTGCTGGAGGGCTGTGAGAATGGCATATGACGTGACAAAGATCGCCGGCTGTGCGACTTTTGTCTCTGTAAGGACAGACTCTGGGCCATCAAAGATGGTCTTCGAGAGGTTGCTCTTCAGAATGTCATCAGCCTGTTCAAAAATTTCCCGCACGCAAGGATAGGCGTCAAACCATGAGCGCCCCATGCCGACATATTGAGCGCCTTGTCCGGGAAAGAGAAAAGCACATCGTTTCAACGACATATTTCTTAGGTTGCCTCTAATAGGGTAGCACCCCAGGTAAGCCCGCCGCCAAACGCGGTGAGCAGCACCAGATCGCTCGATGCGATCTGTCCTGTTTGCTGGAGCTTTTCTAATGCTATTGGAATGGTAGAAGAAGAGGTGTTGGCAAACATATCAATGGTAATAGCAACGCGGTCTTCAGGGATAGAAAACCGCTTTGCAAGGGCATCGATAATACGGATATTAGCTTGATGTGGGACAAGCCAGCGCAGTGATGATGCAGGGACGTCGGCAGCCTTAAGGCAGATGTTGATAGCTTCTTCCATCCGTCGTACTGCATGTTTGAAGAGCTCTTTGCCATTCATCTGAAGGCAGTGGAGCTTGTCGTCAAAACTTGTTGATGATGCTGGAAGACGACATCCTCCGGCAGGAATCTGGATAAGGTCTGATTCTTCGCCGCTAGCACCTAGATGCGTTGTCTTGATACGCAGGCCATGACCGTCGCGGCTGATCACGCAGGCGGCGGCACCATCGCCGAATATCACACAGGTGTTTCTGTCGGTGTAGTCAACGAAGGCAGAGTTTTTTTCTGTTGAGACGAGAAGGATGGTGCTATAGATGGAGGATTCGATGAATGCCTTGACCATAGTAAGGCCATAGACAAATCCTGAGCAGGCAGCACCAATATCGACAGCAGCAGCTCGTGTGGCGCCGATATCGCGTTGGATTAATGCCGCTGTAGAGGGGCTGAGGTAGTCGGGTGTCATCGTAGAAACGATGATCAGGTCGATGTCAAGAGGAGAGAGGTGTGCCTGTTCGAGAGCTTTCCGAGCTGCTTTGGCGCCCATCGACGATGCAAATTCATCATCAGCGGCGATTCGACGTTCGCGAATACCAGTTCTTGTAAATATCCATTCATCAGAAGTATCGACAAGTTTCGTTAAATCATGGTTTGTTAGAGTTTTTTCTGGTAAATATGAAGCGATGCTATTAATAACTGCTGACGATTTGGCCATGGCTAATCTTAGTAAGTGGTTTGTGCTCTATATGATACCGTTGTTTCTCTATTGTTGCCAAACGGTAATGATTCGCTTATGCTTAGGGACTGGAAAAAAAAATAACTCGAACGATTCGGCTGGCTGCAACCAATTGGTCTGTTGACGATCGCACTCTCGTCCATAGTACACTATATGGCTCGTCACGATCGTCAACATTTCAATGGTTTCGCTCACCCGAATCGTTTGACTTATTTCTTTCCAGTCCCTTAAGTTTTTTCGGTAACGACAAATTTTTTTAAGGCAGACGTGGCCATGAGATATCCTCCAGCGTTTGATCGATGTGTGTCCTGTTTTTCTCGTTTTCAGGGTATAGGAAGAAAAACGGCAGAACGTCTTGTTTTTGACATCCTGACACGGTGGGATGAGGCGGCGGTGCAGGAATTTGCGCACGCATTGCTCCATCTTACGAAGGGGATAGTGATCTGTCCTGACTGTCGTGTTCATGTAGAGTCCCTTCCCTGTCCGTTCTGTGCTGAAGAGCGGAAGAAGGCGGGGGCGTTGTGTGTTGTGGCAACGTCGAAAGATGTCTATGCCATTGATGCCACGGGGCACTTTCCAGGGACATTTTTCGTCTTAGGAACACTTCTTTCTCCTCTTGACAATCGTGGCGTTGAGCGCATGGAACTCGAGCGCCTCAAGCAGAGGATTGTGAAAGAAGAGATCAAAGAGGCCATCTTCGCTCTTGATTCATCCCTAGAAGGGGATGCGACAGTCTGTTTCATGAAAGAAGAGCTTAAGGCGCTTCCCTTGAAGCTCACACGCCTTGCTGCTGGGGTTCCTGTAGGAGCTACGCTTGAATTCGTGGATCGAGGCACCCTCTCCAGAGCCTTTTGCGGACGGCAGACGTTGTGATTTTTTGATCCAAAGAGCTCTGACGTACCATCAGAATGTTTTTTTCTCTTATCAGACTGTGTCTTTGATTTTCTGTATCACCCGGAGCAGTGAAGGTTCTGTGCTGTAGTTGGAGATTGCATCGAAGGGAACCCACCGGAGTTCAAGTGATTCGCTCGAACACGTGTAAGAGTCTTCTTGAGCGCAGAAAACATACCGCACATCGTAGTGGAGATGCGATCCTGCCTTTATATTGGGTGGAATTTCGTGAATGTCAAAATCGATAGGAGCTTGTGGATGAAGATATGGCAGAAGCGTCGAAATTCCCGATTCCTCAAAAGCCTCTCGACGTGCTACATCATGCGTGTCAGGACATCCGTCAGCATGACCACCTAACTGAAGCCATTTTCGAAGTTTGGCATGGAATGCAAGCAGAACACAGCGTCGGTCCGATGATAAAATAAAAGATGACCCTGTTATATGGCCCGAGGTATGGGTGCGCTCAAAGCAATCTGGAGTTGTTGTTACGAAGTGCGTAAATCGTTCTACAATCCCCATTTCATCTGAAGAAGTCGGCTGGTAGTCGACAAGATATTTCAAAATACCTTCTCTGTGCATAGTACGCTCCCATTGTTTGCTGGCGGCAGCCGCTGTGATCGATCAGATGATATGAGCACGGCGAGTACCTTCTGTGACTCGAATTTCGATCAACTTCTTATGTCAGAACTCGCTGGAGTGAAGGGTGGTAGCTTGGATTGGAAGAGTTGATAATCTTTTTATAATTTGTTTAAAACTGAGCGTTTTCAGCCTTCCAGATGGATCTTGGGTTTCCAGCCCGGCCCAAGTGGCAGGGGCTTTAACAGTTTCTTCTGTAGTTAATCATACCTGATCATATTTGGTCAGTATGACTAAGAT
>CAINFV010000183.1 GCA_903848235.1 Chlamydiia bacterium
TCTTTGTTTGAGCTATAGCACGAAAAAACAAAAATGCTTTGATCTGGAGATGTGCATTATGATTTTTTGCCAGTTAAAACTTGGACAAAATGGGTGGATTTGTCAAGATATGTCCATATTTTATCGAGCAGTTACTAGCCCTGTCTCCTCTTTGACCTCTCGTAGGCATGATCCTTTCACATCTTCGTCAAATGCTGTCTTCCCACCAACTCCTGTCCACAATCCTTTCAACGGTTCTCTGCTTCTCTCTAGTAGAAGGACATGTCCATGATTCGGATCTGTGATAAAACAGACGTTGCCTACTGTGAACTTTTTTTCCATATAAGCCTGTCGAAAAATTTCGGCGGGGAGCTTTCAAACTTCATGGGAGCGCCAGTGATGGGATGGGTGAACGACAGCAAGCGTGCATGAAGGCACAGCCTAAATGCATCTCTTTCTGTACCCCCATACTTCTTATCTCCGGCAAGAGGGTGTCCTGCATGAGCTGCCTGAACGCGAATCTGATTTTTTTTGCCAGTCTCAAGCTCACAGTCAATAAGGGTATATACCTCTCCGACCTTCAGCACTGAAAAATGGGTCACCGCCCGTTCTGCATCCTTAGCCCCCTTTGGCACCACCTGCATCTTCAGATATTTGTCTTCGACCAGATAGCTCTCCCACGTCCCGCTTTTGGAAAGGCATCCTTCCACAACGGCTCTATAGACACGTTTGACGTGGCCCTGCTGCAACGCCTCTTTCAGCCGCCGAAATCCCTCTTCAGAAATCCCGAAGACCATCAGCCCCGAGGTATCCTGATCTAAGCGATGGACGACAGGAATCACCCTTCCTGGAAAGCGATGCTTAAGCCACGCATGGACACTTGGCTCTTCGCCGGTATCTTTGGCAACACTCAGCAAGCCGCTTGGCTTTTCTACAACGATGATATCCCTATCCTCATAGTGAATGCGAAGCGGACCTTCTTTTGGTAGGGGCTTTGACGCCAGCTCAATGGTCACCTTTGGCCCCACTTTTGTGTCTGTACGCGTCACACGATGGCCATTGACCAATATGCGTCCATGAGACACCCATGATCTGAGCGTAGAACGCGAACTATCCGGAAAGGCCTGTATCAGGTGTTCAAAAAGCGACCCCTCGCTCGTGGTTGTATACTGCACTCTTCTTTTCCTTTGACGAAAACGACCTGCACTGCTGATCGTAAATCTTAAATAGACATATCGGTATCATTGTAGAAAGAACGAACATTATGAGCTTTTCTTTTCACTACACTGGAGTTTTTTTATGACCACCATTGAATCCATCCGGGCCTTAGAGATCCTCGACTCACGCGGCCATCCTACGATCGCCGTCCGTGTCAGGCTTACAGGCGGCATTATAGGGACAGCTGCCGTCCCCTCAGGAGCGTCTACAGGAGCATTTGAAGCTATTGAGCGCCGTGACGGAAATAAAAAACGGTATGGCGGGAAAGGAGTTCTCGATGTTGTCGCCTCTGTGAATACTGAAATCAACGAATGCCTCAAAGGATTCTCTATCTTCGACCAGACCGGTATCGACAACC
This sequence comes from Chlamydiia bacterium, assembly GCA_903848235.1. GTDB lineage: Bacteria > Chlamydiota > Chlamydiia > Chlamydiales > FEN-1388 > CAINFV01. The sequence continues at coordinate 1,556 of CAINFV010000183.1, forward strand.
GCCTTATCGCACTCGATGGATCCGACAATAAATCCCGTCTTGGTGCTAATGCTATCCTCGGCACCTCTCTTGCCTGCGCACGCGCTGCAGCGCAGACCCTTGGCATCGAGCTGTATCGCTATCTAGGGGGAGCTGGCCCTGTCATCATGCCATGCCCGATGTTCAACGTCCTCAACGGCGGCGCTCACGCTGATAACAGCATTGACTTCCAAGAGTTTATGATCCGCCCGCATGGAGCACCCTCTTTCGCTGAGGCTCTTCGCTGGGGTGTTGAGACCTACCAAGCACTGCGCACCCTTCTGAAGAAAAAAGGACGTATCATCAGCGTTGGCGATGAGGGCGGGTTTGCCCCGAACTTAGCCTCTGATGATGAGGCTCTAGACCTACTCGTCGATGCTATCACCCAGGCTGGCTATAAGCCAGGAGCAGAGATCTCCATAGGTCTTGACTGCGCAGCATCAGAGCTCTACGACGAGAAAGAAAAACGCTATATCGAAAAGAAGCGAAGAGAGCGAAAAGAAAAATATGAATCCCGAACGACCGATGAGCAGATCGCCTACCTACAACACCTTGTGAGCCGATATCCTATCGATTCCATCGAAGATGGCCTCTCAGAGAAAGACTGGGATGGCTGGCACACCCTCACCAAGACCCTTGGCACCTCCATCCAGATTGTCGGCGATGACCTATTCGTCACAAACCCAAAATTCCTTGAACGGGGGATTGCAGAGAAGAGTGCGAATGCCATCTTAATCAAACTCAACCAAATCGGCACGCTGACAGAGACCATACAAACGATTCAGAGAGCTCGGCGCGTCGGCTGGCGTACTGTCGTCTCTCATAGATCTGGAGAGACAGAAGACACTTTTATCGCTGACCTTTCAGTAGGCCTCAGCTGCGGGCAGATAAAAACTGGCGCTCCCTGCCGCAGCGAGCGCACGGCAAAGTACAACCGCCTTCTCTTCATTGAAGACATTGAAAACGGCAACAGCACCTTCCTAGATACCAATAGAGAACAACTGGCAGTGTCGAAGAGATAACGCGCACGCCCATGATAGGGAGCAGGATAGGCTCCTGCTCCATAGGAGCCTGCTATTCAAGAATAGCAGACTCCTTCGTCGCCTGCGAAATGACAGACACCGGCTTCATAATAGGAAGCGCCAATGAAGAAGGGTATTTCTTCGATGAATGGATGGTAAATGCCATCCCCTTGTCCTCTTCAGGAGCAAAACAGACGTCGTAGGCAGGGTAATTAGAAGCGCTCAAGAGCAACCCTATGCGATGCCCCCGTGCAAAGACCATGCTCGTCGACCAAAGGTCTACGATCACAAGACGAGGGTCTTTTGCATGCGATTCATAGGATCCTCGCGGCATGACATGGGAGATTCCTTCCGCAATCAGATACATCTCTCCTGATGGCCACACATCGAGAAGACGCAGGCAGACATCACGCTCATGCTCGACATCAGCTAAGTACATGTTCGCCCATAAACGCCCTGTCACCTCAACATCTTCCTTCAATTCTTCAGTCATAAAGACAGCAACATCTTTTCTTTCTGTTAATACCTTCAGATCACGTGGTCCATCAGGCATGAAGAGATTGCGTCCACCAATCGTTGGAACGGGATTTTTTGTGTCAAAAGCAACAGAAAAGGGCTTGCAATCCCCCTCTTTTGGGGAGAGCTGTCCTTCAGACGAGAGGAAAAAGCGGTTGTATTCCGCCCCTAGCGGTGGCCATGAGTCAGCCGTCCGCCAGCAGTTTCCCTTCGAAGAACTGCCATCAAAAGGCCCCATGACATAGTACTGGACAACAGGGGCTGTTGTCACCTCGTTCTTCGCTCCCTTCACATGATGGTCTAGCCATATCTGATGGGTGATATTCACTGGAGGCGCTGACTGCTCACTCTTCAAGACAAAATCACCGAGCTTGCCAGTATAACGCCATCGATGGCCCCATGGGCCGATGACCAGCTTATGTTTTTGGCGAGCTTCAGGCTGAGAGTGCTGCTGAGCAGCAAAAAATGCGTCGATAGTCCCCTGAAGAAAGATGTCAAACCACCCCCCAACATGAAGCTGAGGAACGCGGATCTGGTCGGCATAGTCGATCGCATTAAAACGCCCCCAGAAAGCGTCGTATCGAGATTTTCCTTTCAGCCACTCTGTGACAGAGTGATGGCGTCGATGGAGCTGCAGCCATCCTTCGACCTGTTCTTTGCGAAATTCACCACCTGGATAGATAGCATATTGATACATGCTAGGAGGAGCCATCTCGATGAATTGACAGCAAAGATTTGGAGGGGATGCTGGGGCGAGCAGAAACTCCGTGATACCACTAGCAGAGACGCCAATTGTCGATACAGACCCTTCACAGAAATCCGCCGATGAAAGCCACTGCACAGTGTCATAGCCATCTGCTGGACGATGATCATCAGACCAGCCATCGGATATATATGGAATGGTCTTGCCGGTCTCATCGCAACATGAACGCGTAGACTGAACAACAAGGACATAACCGCCACTGACCAGGGAAAGCCACTGTGGGTCTACACAGTCCTTTCCTAGGGGATGGCGAACAAGGACGCAGGGAAATTTCGTGCCAGCTTTTCCACGAGGTAGATAGACATTCGCTGGAAGATTAACCCCATCTCGCATCGCAATTTCGATCACTCGATCAGGAGGCGGTATCGCCGGCTGATCGGCACAGACGGATGCACATGCAAGAGCACCCGACAGAAAAACGAATCGAAAAACTGGGGTAAAAAAGAAACAACCACGCATGAACATAGTCGCTCTCGTTGTGCGGATAAAACCACCACCTACCATCACGGCCGACATTTCGACAAACCCGTCTTTTCTTAGACGGCAGCAGGCTTTGTATTCAGACGTGCTGCAAGCCGAGACTTCAGGCGACTTGCCTTATTCAATGTAAACAGCCCTTTCTTTGCTGCTTTGTCGAGAAGACTGCAAATCTCGCTGAACGATTCAGCTTTCTTCTCGGAGCCAAGAGCTGGAAGCTCTTCGCGGAAGTCGCGAACTTTCGTACGAATGCAGGAGCGAGCCGCTTTATTTCTGACTCGAGCCTTATCGTTCTGAAGCTGGCGTTTCTTCGCAGAAGAACGCTTTACTTTCTTGCTCACTGCTTTCTCTTGGGCTGGATTCGCCATAACAAGATGATCCTCAACAACGTTACATCGGAAAAAAAGCTATGGCGAAAAAAGTGCCAGAGCCTCTGATGCTACAAAATTCTATTACACTGATAACACGTCACTCAAAACGATTCTTGTGAAGCATAATCATCAAAGTACTAAAAGTGTACGGAGGCTCACAATTTTTTGCCATCTGTTTAGCGGGTATCACTCATCAAATGGTACCTATTCGACGCAATTCCCTCTAAACGAGTATACTAAGGAGGTAGAGGATCCAATCAACCAGGAGAAGACGTGAGCGCCATTGTTGCAAGAGCACCGGCAAAAGTCGTGATTTCAGGAGAACATTCGGTCGTGTACGGCATGCCGGCCATTGCCATGGCTGTCAATCGTTTTGCCACAACAGAAATTAGTGCAAAAAAGGGTCTTGGAATTTTTTTCACCCTCTGCGATTTGCGAAAAACACTTCGTGTAACAGCCTCTACCATAAAGACAGTTCGAAATCAGGTGCTACATGCCTACCATCGCTTTATGAAAGGAGAGCTGTCCATCCGTGATGTTACGCATACTCCCGGCGACATCTTTCAGTTTGCCTTAATGTCGTTTATCGACGCGTGCAAGATCGAAATAGAGCAGGGGATGAATATTAAAGTCCATTCTACAATCCCTATCGGCTGCGGCATGGGGTCATCGGCTGCAACGTCGGTGAGCTTTGTCAAAGCACTCCTTCATTATTTTCGTATCAGCCAAGGGGCAGAGTGGATAGAGCGGCAGATCTTAGAGGTAGAGAGCCTTCAGCACGGGAGGGCAAGCGGCGTTGACTCGTATGTCTCCCTCCATGGCGGCTGCATTCGCTTTCAAAAAGGCAGAGATCCTGAAAAGCTTGAGATGCCTTCTTCCACACTATGGATTGTCAATACAGGGCGTCCTGCGACTACGACAGGAGAATGTGTCGCCAAAGTTGAAAGCGGATATGCGACAAGCTCAATTTGGAATGAGTTTGGAGACGTCACGGCGACTCTCGAAGAGGCTCTTCGAGTAGGAAGAACAGAAGCGCTCGCAGCAGCTATCAGAGAGAACCATAAGCTTCTTCATCGCATTGGCGTTGTGCCAAAGTCGGTATCTTCGTTTATCAGTGATATAGAGCGTGACGGGGGAGCGGCAAAAATTTGTGGGGCCGGAGCGATACATGGGGAGGGTGGAGGAATTGTCCTTGTTGTTCAGCAGATGCCTCCTGAAAGGCTCTGCGCACGATATGGATATTCATTCTTTCCATTAGAAGGGGATTCAAGCGGTGCCACTGTCAATTGTCGCTAGTGCGCCAGGAAGCGCCATGCTCTTCGGAGAACACGCCGTCCTTCGTGGAGGCCCTGCTATCGTCGCTGCTATCGACTGCCGCCTGTCTGTTGCCCTCTCTTTCAGAGATGACGACAAAATCGTAGTGCAGTCGGCTCTTGGCACTGCCTCCACTACTATCCATGATTGTACCTTTGGCAGCCGTTTTCGATTTATCGAAGGCGTCTTTCGCCTTCTACAGAACCGCCTGCCAAGCGGAGTCTCCATCACTATTACTTCCAAAATTGATCCAACCGTCGGTCTTGCGTCGTCAGCCTCTGTGACAGTAGCACTCCTTGCCGCCCTCACAACATGGATCGATGGTGCGTATGATCGCAAACAACTTCTTCATGACTGCTGTACTGTCATCCGCTCTGTTCAAGGATATGGCTCTGGGGCCGATGCTGCGTCGATTATCTATGGAGGAGTTGTCAGCTATCAAGCTGAAGAGGCCGCGCTCACTCCTTTGGTGTCAGCGCTTCCGATTGTATTAATCTATTCTGGTAAAAAGACCCCCACACCAGAAGTCATCTCTTTTGTGAATGCTCAAGAACAACGCTTGCCAGAGTTGTATAAAGCCATTTTTTCAGCCATTAATGAGGTCACTTGTGAGGCCATAGCGGCTCTGCGTACGGCAGACTATGTGAA
>CAINFV010000184.1 GCA_903848235.1 Chlamydiia bacterium
GCAGGACGCACACAATCGCCAAGAAAAAAGGCAACTTCTGGTTTAGGATGAAGTTTTGCAATCTTTGCGTTCATAGCTCCAAGAATCGTGCTATTAAATGAACCGGACTCCCCTGGAGCCACTCTGCTATCACCGTAGACGACAAAACGGAACGCATATGCATGAGGCATATCGAAGACATAAATGCCGAAAAACAATAGAAAAAAGTATTTGAAAACAAAAAATAGTCTCATTCAAGAGCCCCCTTTCGCGATCCTGTGCCACTGCTCTTTAGCATCGGCCTAGTTAGTCCGTCACACACGCGACCCCCTTGTGTCATAAGGTCAAGTTTTTATGGAATAAAATTCTATACAGATTATGCGTTTCACTCATGACAAGGCCTGCACACTCTCTTCATTGGCATTTTTTTATTTTTTCTTGTACGTCGCTCTTCTCATTTTATCCCCCCCTAGGCAAGAGAAGAATTTCTTCATTTCCATCATTGTCCGAAGTGCTGGTTTTCAACCTCTGACTTCAACATTTTCTATAGAACTTTATTGTTAAGACTCCTAATCTTCCAGACAACCACGGGACGCAAAATGGTGCAAACCTCATTCGCTGTGCTAAAGGGAAGGGGTATGACATCGTAGTGGCCCGAAAGGATGTGATTCTTATGAATGAGCACCATCTTGGGGAAGTTGTAGCTGTCCAAGGCGCCATCGTCGATGTACGATTTCGCGGCGTTCTTCCACCACTGTACACCTTACTCCTCACTCAGGGCGAAGAGCCAATGGCCATCGAAGTACAGTCTCAACTCGATGAGCATCATGTCCGAGGCATTGCCCTCACCCCAACACAAGGCCTCTCGCGCGGAACACTTGTAAAAAACACTAATGGCCCCTTGAAAGTACCTGTGGGAAGGAATGTATTGTCGAGAATGTTCGACGTTTTCGGCAATCCCATCGACCAGAAAGGCCCTATGACCGATGTCATCTTGAGGTCGGTCCATCAGACACCCCCGCCATTAGCCCGCAGGTCTACACAATCAGAGATTTTTGAAACCGGTATTAAAGCCATTGACGTGCTGTTCCCATTGGAACGCGGAGGAAAGGCAGGGCTCTTTGGAGGAGCTGGTGTCGGCAAGACTGTTTTGCTGACGGAGATGATCCACAATACAGTACGAAAGCACTCTGGTGTGAGCATCTTTTGCGGAATCGGCGAACGGTGTCGCGAGGGAGAGGAGCTGTATCGAGAGATGGAAGAGAGCGGCGTACTTCCCAACATGGCCATGGTATTTGGGCAAATGAATGAAGTGCCAGGAAGCCGTTTCCTGGTCGGCAGCACGGCTCTGACAATGGCCGAGTACTTTCGCGATGATGAAGGGCTGGACGTCTTGCTTCTCGTAGACAATATCTTTCGCTTTATTCAAGCCGGATCTGAAGTGTCATCCCTTATGGGTCAAATGCCTTCTCGAATGGGATATCAACCTACTTTGGGCTCCGAACTGTCGGCGTTTGAGGAGCGTATCGCCAGCACCGATAAAGGCGCCATCACATCCTTGCAGGCAGTGTATGTCCCCGCAGATGATTTTACCGATCCAGCGCCAGTGCATACCTTCACCCACCTTTCAGCGTCAATCGTACTGTCACGCAAATTGGCAAGCCAGGGGCTGTTTCCAGCAATCGACCCCCTTCAGTCCTCATCGATGATGTCAACACCAGCAATTGTGGGTGAGCGGCATTATCAAATTGCTAAATCTGTTCGTGAGACGTTAACACAAGCAGCAGAGCTCAACGACATCATCGCGATGCTTGGCATCGACCACCTCTCCATTGCCGACCGCGAACTTGTATATCGATCCAGAAAGCTTGAGAGATTCCTCACACAGCCATTTTGTACTACTGAGCATTTCACAGGAATAAAGGGGAAAATAGTCCCCCTCGCCGACGCTCTGACCGGATGCGAGAGAATTCTCAATGACGAATTCAAAAATTGTCCTGAAAGCTCTTTGTACATGATCGGATCCATTGACGAAGCAGAAGGGAACCGGTAATGGCATGGGATTCAATGGTCCTAAAAATCGTCCTCCCCATGGAAATCCTCCTAGAACAAGAAGGGGTAACCAGGTTAGTGGTCGACACCACCAAAGGATCGGTGGGGTTCCTGCCGTTACGACTTGATTGCATCGCTCTGGTCGTTCCAGGAATCATCGCCTACGAGCTGAAGGATGGGAAGGAACGATATGCGGCGGTCGATACTGGAATTCTCGTAAAATCGGGCTCATTAGTTAGGCTTGCCGTCCGCGATGGCGTTGTCGGAGAAGACTTAGAAGAGCTAAAGGGAATCATCGAAGACAAGTTCATAAAGCAAAGCGAAGAAGAGCAGCACATTCAGCGCATGCTGGCGAGGCTGGAAGGCACATTGATGATGCGAGCTACCGAAGGACTTATTCGTAGGCCGCACTAAAGGGTCGTTTTTGGCACTATCGAGCATTGAGCTCTAAAAATATGTGCCTTTGGTATATTCCACCGGGGCAACTGCACATAAAGTTGCCTTCCAATGGGGAGATGGTGAGTGGACGATAACAAGGAGCGAGGGAAATTTTTAAGGGCCGTCGGCAACAAGGCGCGACGCATTATGCGCTTGAAGCGCACGAAGGAGATGTCTCTTTGGGGTGGGCTGAGCCAGATGGGATTGGTCGGCTGGTCCATTGCGGCCCCTTCTCTGCTAGGGCTGTTTCTGGGCTGGCTCATCGACAAGCGGCTGGACGGCGGGAATCGCGCTACCTTGTCGCTCTTTATCGTCGGCTTGGGATTTGGGTGCTTTAGCGTGCTGTCTTGGGCTTGCAGAGAGTACAAAGAAATGGATGAAAACGAAAAAGGAACCCATGAGTGACGTCGGACAGATAGGTCTATCAGCACTTTTCGGAGTTCTCCTTGGCATGGTTTTTTTTGGAGGACTTTTCTGGACTGTTCAACGTGGATTGCAATCCCAGAGACCAGCCCTTACATTTGTTGTCAGCTACTTTGTGCGTATCTTTTTCGTGGCGATATGCTTTTGGTGGATGGCATCCCACCAATGGGGATCACTCCCCACCTGCCTATGCGCCTTGGTAGCTACTCGTTCTGTATTCACCAGATTGACAAGGAGAGGGCAACGCCATGGAGCATAGCTCAGATATGATTGTGTTCTGGCAGTATGGCCTATTTCACATAAACCTAACGATCGTCGAGACGTGGGGGGTCATCCTCTTTCTCGTTCTCGGCGCACGATGGGTTGGAAAACGGATGACATCCGACATTCACATTTCGAAATGGCAAGGGCTTCTTGAAATGCTTGTAATTGGCATCAAGGAACAGATCGAAGAAGCTGGCGTGCAGAAATCCGAAAAATTTATAGGGTTTTTGGGCACGCTCTTTTTATTTTTGACGGCTACAAATCTCTTTTGCATCTTGCCTGGCTATAGAGTACCGACAGGGTTACTTTCGACAACGGCTGCCCTGGCCTGTGCTGTCTTTTTATCGGTGATCTTCTTTGGAATTCGCGAACAGGGCGTGAAGGGCTATTTTCGGGAATACCTGCAGCCAGTCGCCCTTATGCTGCCCTTTCACATTGTCAGCGAGATCTCACGTACGATTGCGCTATCGATTCGGTTGTTTGGCAATATGATGAGCGGAGAGTTGATCGTAAGCATTTTGCTGACCGTTACGCCATTCTTCATCCCGGCAGTCATGACGGGGTTTGGCCTGCTCATAGGGATGATCCAGGCTTTTATTTTTACGGTGCTAGCAACGGTCTACATAGCCGCAGCTACCCAAATACATGAGAAAAAGGGAGAACAACATGGATAGCATGACTCTGATTGCGGTGATTTCCATTGCCATTGCAGGATTAACGATGGCCATCGGAAGTATAGCCCCAGCCCTTGGGGAGGGAAAGAGCATTTCGACGGCCCTGACGTCGATAGCCCAACAGCCGGATGAATCAAAAAATATCGCCCGGACGCTGTTTGTGGGACTGGCTATGATTGAATCACTTGCCATTTACTGTTTTGTGGTGTCCATGATTCTCATCTACGCCAACCCATTTTGGAATTACATCATTTCTAAGTAGTGGTGACATATGTCCATCGACTGGTTTACGTTTGCGGCCCAACTGTTTAACTTTCTCCTTCTTGTATGGCTTCTGAGCAAATACCTCTTTAAGCCAATATTAAAGGTGGTTGAAGAGCGTGGTCAAAAAATTAAGAAAGATCTAGAAGACGCTGCCATGCGGGAGGAAGATGCCCGCAAGGAAAAAGCACTGCTTGCACAAAACCAAGAAGCTTTTGAGAGGGAAAAGGGAAAGCTCCTCTCTCAAGCCATCGAGGAGGCCAAGCAAGAAAGGGAGAGGCTGATCGCAGCGGCAAGAGAAGAATATGAGTCTGCACGGGCCTCTTTTCAAGAAGAGCTCAAAAAAGAGCGAGAAGCGGCGACTGCGGAGCTGCGGGACAACATAGAGAATGAAATCCTTGCCCTAGCACGGAAAGCGCTCGAGGAAGTAGCCCATACCTCACTTGAGGAACAGATTGCCGAGGTCTTTCTCCACAAGATGGGCACGGTGGATGCTGAGACGAAAACGGTGCTGATCTCTGACATGGCACGTAGTTCCCACCCAGTGGCCTTGAAAAGCGCTTTTGAGCTCCCCCCATCGGTCCGCCAGAACATTGAGAAACGGCTTCAAGAGATTTTGGGACAAGAGCTCACCTGCTCGTTTGAAATAAATCCGGCAGTGGTGTGCGGCATCGAGATGGTGACGGCAAACCGCAAAATAGAGTGGCATCTCTCCAAATATCTAGCATCCTTTCGGGCAACGCTATGACTATATTACGAGATCTGTTTGCAGAAACTGTTCAAAAGATTGGCGATGCCAGAGAGGCATTCCATCTTGAGGTCACCCCTCGTGAGGTGGGAAAGATTACGAGCGTCTCTCCTGGCATTGTGAGGGCAAAAGGGTTGCCTCATGCTGGATACTCAGAGCTTGTTCGCCTTTCCGATACGCTGTATGGCCTCGTATTTAATATCGAGGCAAATGGCCTTGGCATCATCCCTCTTGGAGATTGCTCGACCCTCAAAGCCGGTGATGAAATCGAACGGACGGGACGGGTAATGGACGTTCCGGTAGGTCCAGGACTTCTTGGCAGGGTCATTAACCCGCTCGGAGAGCCGCTCGATGACAAGGGGCCTGTAATCGCCGCCACACGATTACCCATTGAGCGCCCAGCCCACCCTATCATGGACAGAGCCCCTGTTGAAGTTCCTCTCCAAACAGGCATCAAGATCGTCGACGCCCTTGTCCCCGTTGGACGGGGACAGAGAGAGCTTATTCTCGGTGATCGCAAAACTGGAAAAACATCGATAGCCATCGACGCCATTCTCAATCAGCGCAATCAGAACGTGCTCTGTATCTACTGTGCCATTTCCCAACGTGCCGCATCAGTCGCCAAGGTTGTAAATCTGCTGAAGCAACATGGGGCGATGGAGTACACGGTCGTCGTCGTGACGCAAGGCAATGACCCATGCGGGCTAAACTATATTGCCCCTTATGCGGCAACGAGCATTGGCGAATATTTTATGGAGCAAGGACGTGACGTCCTAATCGTCTATGACGATCTGATCCAACATGCCAATTATTATCGAGAGCTCTCATTGCTGCTCAAGCGCCCGCCGGGAAGAGCCGCCTTCCCAGGAGACATATTCTATGTCCATTCACGGCTTCTCGAGCGCGCTACCCATCTTCGGCCTGAATTAGGAGGAGGTTCTTTAACAGCACTCCCTATCGTCGAAACACAGGCGCAAAATATTTCCGCTTATATCGCCACAAATTTGATATCGATCACTGATGGCCAAATTTTTCTCTCTCCAACGCTCTTTGCACTTGGCAGTTTGCCAGCTGTCGACGTAGGAAAATCCGTGTCACGAGTGGGTGGAAAAGCGCAGCTGCCAGCGTATAGAAAAGTAGCTGGGCTGCTGAAACTGGCTTATGCTCAATCACTGGAGCTTGAGGAGTTCGCTCGGTTTGGTGCCCGAGTAGGAGAGCAGTCTTTGCAGATTATCGAACGCGGACGCCGTATTCGAGCCTGTCTGAGACAGGCAGAACTGTCCCCTGTCCCTACGTTCGATCAGATTGTTCTTCTTTTAGCTCTCTCTGAAGGCCTTCTCGATCCGATTCCTGTCGATAAGATCTCTGAAGCTGAGCGAGCGATATGCAATCCTCATGTGATATCTGCTGAAATACGAGATTCCGTCGAAAAAACTGGACAACTGTCTGACTCGGATAAAAAGAGCATTCTCAAATCAGTACAGAAGGTTTTGGCATCCGTATGAGCATGAGTCTGGAAGAAATGGGCCAGAAAATCTCATCGGCCTCTCGTGTCGGGAGAGTGGTGCACATCATGAAATTGATCGCTGCGTCACAGATCAGAAAATGTGAGGAGGCGGCGCTTGCCTCGCAACACTATTCTGACACTGTCTCCAGCGCCCTCTTCGCACTTCTCTACAAAGGTCATTATGCTGCATTGAAAGAGGAGAGCGGCCCGTCAGACAGTGCCATTGCCATTATCTTTGGAACCGATCAGGGACTCGTAGGCCCTTTTAATGATCGTATTGTAGAGTACGCTGCTCCCATTCTGCAGAGGTATCGTAAAAAGACCTTATTTGTGTTCGGCAGCCGCTTGAAAAACCGGTTGGAAGATCTCGGACTCACGATAGAAAAGTGTTATCCTTCCCCCTCCTCTGTGACGTCTGTAGCTTCCGCTATCCGTGGGGTGCTAGTTGATCTTGAGCCCATGTTGCTTCGAAATCATGAATGCGAACTTATGCTCTTTCACAATCATCTCTCATCTGGGAAAAAGTGCGAACCAGTGAGCACGAAGATGCTTCCTCTGGATGAATCATGGAAGGCAAAGCTTGCGCTGACTTCCTGGCCCACCCATCAGATTCCTCAGCTCGTTGATAAAAGTGAAGGCACCCTTGAGGAAGTTTTGAAGGAGTATATGCTCGTGACTTTGGCGCGCACTCTTGCCGAGTCGATGGAAAGTGAAAACATCAGCCGCCTCGAATCCATGCAACGGGCGGAGAAAAATATTGAGGAAGTGCTTACCGACTTACATATTGGCTTTACGCTCTTCCGTCAATCGGCCATTGACGCAGAACTTTTTGACGTTGTTGCCGGCTTTTCAGCTCTTACAAACGAATTGGGAACCTAAGCCCGAGTTTATACGTGCCTGTGAGGTTATGGCCTATCATTATCGTAAATACGATAATGCGCTAGACTGATGGTGGAGGCAGTTGTGTATGAGTACTCATAAAGAAGTTATCCGTTTCACATTTGATTGCCCAATTGAATTACATACCGCTGCAAAAATGAAAGCCTCGGCTCTCAAGCAAAGCATGAAGGATTATCTCATAGGACTTTTGGCAAAAGATGCTGTAAAGAATCCGCCTAAGCTTCTGGATGAAAAAGCATTCAAGAAAGAATTAAAACGAATTCTACATGACGATGCTGAACTCATGCAAAAGCTATCACAAGTATGATTTATCTGACCTATGAGCAAGTGATTGAGTTGCATAGTGTGCTGATTCAAAAATTTGGTGGCATGGCTGGCATTAGAGAAATAAGCTTATTGGAATCGGCTTTAGGGACTGTAAAAGAATAGACTGTGCAAGAGACAGATGTCTCTTGCACAGTTGAAAAGCAAGGCCCTTATTGAGCTGGAGCTATTAAAGCTTCAATCTGTTGAGCCGTTTGTTCAGAGGCAGCTTCAAGTGATGCTTGCTGTAAGGTTAATTTCATAATTTGTTCCTGCAAATCCGATATCTTTATTTCAAGAGACCGTGCTGAACCAACAGCTTCGGAAGAACTTGCAAGATGTTGTTGTGATGACAAAAGCATTTTCTCTAC
>CAINFV010000185.1 GCA_903848235.1 Chlamydiia bacterium
ATCTGTGCGCATCCCTCTGACAAACCCCGTGGGCTGTACGGTGAAGTGGAAAGGACATGATGCTCACTGGATGCCAGATGATGCGTGCGACTTAGTACTGAAAAAAAAGTAAAACAAATACCGTCAGATTGATACAATGGGGCCAACTTTGCATTCGTAGGTTTTTTTCATGTCCTCATCGAGGCTGTTTCACAGTTTCGTGTCCTTTCAATGGTGGCCCCGCTAGGGCCATACCTTCTTTTTTCCCAACATTTTTATATTTCTTCTTCTAAAAACCCTGGTTTGAAAGGACAGGTATCCTATGTGTTTACTTCCATTTTTTCTCGTCCTCATAGTCTCGATTGGCGCGAGCTATTTCGCCGCACAGAAAAAAGCTGACTACTTTTTAGCCAACCGCTCTCTTCAATGGCCAATGCTCCTCGGAACATTTCTTGGAGCTCAGATTGGGGGAGGGTTTATCCTTGGAAATACTGAAGTGTCGTTCCACCACGGCCTGTATGGCTCTATGTATGGCATAGGAATTGCTCTTGGCATGCTCTTGCTTGGCAGCGGCTTTGGGGCTAAGCTTCGCTCGTTGAACGTAGCGACATTGCCAGAAATGCTTCATCAGAAATACGGAAGCATAGCCTTCCAAAAAATCGCTGCCATCGTGTCAATCCTCTCCTTGGCAGGAGGACTCATGTGCCAAGCCATAGGGCTGAAGATGTTTTTGGCCTCTCTTGGATTTGGCAGCCACCTCATCTACTTTCTTGCATGGAATTGCGTCGTTCTCTACACGACCTATGGAGGCCTCCTTGCTGTCGTCTGGACGGACACAATTCAGGCAGTGATTATGATCAGCATGCTGGTGATCACCTGTGTCACGGCGTTGATGCCTCAGATGTCCACCATCATCGAGCAGACATCGCTGATGCCTCACGGACTGACAGGGCTGTCACTCTCTTCTCTTCTCTTTCCGCTGTGCTTTATTTTCGTCCAGCAGGACATGGCACAGCGCTGCTTTGCTGCCAAGACGCCAAAAGACGCTACCGTCAGCTGCCTTTTGACGGCTGCTGCCTTGATTGTCCTGTCTGCAATTCCTACCATGTGCGGCATCCTCGGAAAAGCGATGGGACTTATGCCTGGCAATGGCTCCATCTTCATGCAGGTGATGCAGAAGATTGCCCATCCAGCGGTATTCGTCATGGCAGGCTCCGCCGTGCTGCTCGCCATCATCTCGACAGCCTCTGCCATCTTGTTGGCCCTAAGCTCGAATGTTGCTCATGACATAACACGAAACCGGAATGCAGGGCATCTGACGACGTTGATCACGGGGCTTGTGGCAAGCTTCGGCCCTTTTTTCAGCGATGACATTATCGGAGGGCTCGTGGTGAGCTATGAGATTTCTGTAGGAGCGCTCTTCGTCCCGATCATCTGTGCAGTTCTGACACGGCGGGCAAGGCTCCCTAAGGAGGCGGCTATTGGAGCTGCACTTTTAGGATCGCTTGGAACCATCCTCTCGCAATGCTCCCAGATGAGCTTTCTTGGCCTTGCAGCGCCGTTTATTCTCTCTCCGACAGGCTTTGCTATCGGATGGCTCATCGCAAAGAAGAGGAAACCCGCCGTAGAGGTGTGCGGGTAACTATTTGGTGGTGAGTGGTATACCTCTTCTCCCGCTCACCATAATGTGCAAGCCTCGAATCGTTGTTTTTAAACCTCGTTGCGCGTAACATATTAGAGTCTAATTATTGCCTAAAAGAATCTGAGGAGGCTTCTATGCGGTTTTTCCTCGCTATCCTGTGTTCCCTCTCTTGTCTTGCAACACTTTTCCCAACACAGAGCCCGAGTCGTCTGGAGGAAGCGAATACCGACTTTGTAGAATTGAATTTCGTCGTAGACGAAACTGTTTTAATCACCACTCTTGTTTTTGCACCCAATAGTGCCCGATTCCACCCCGCTATCGTCGAATTTCAAAAGCACATGTTCGATGCCTGCAAAGAGGAGTGCTTGCTCATAGCCCCGTTGGTAGAACAGAAGTATTTTCTCCCAGAATGGGCCGCTCTTGACTACAAGGATAAGGAGCCATACAAGAAGTGCTTCGACAAGCTTGTATGCGAGGCAAAGAAGACGGCTCAGTATCCCATTCTGTTAACACAGACGAAGCAACGGTTGGCAGAATGTAGAGATCAGTGGAGGAGAAATTACGAAACGACCTTTGCCTTCATGAAAGGGATCACAGGCATTCCGTTTCGCCACTCTTTTTCTATCTATATTATCCACCCAGGAATCCCTTCAGGATGCAACATGACAGAGAGAAGAATCTGCTGGGGAGGAGAAGAGAAAAAGAAAAACTGGACCACGGTCTACCTTTGGCACGAAATTTTACATTCTTATCTAATCGACCCTACATACCTAGGTCACGCTCTCATCGAGATTGCAACCGACAATGAGCTTCGACACCTGATCAATGGCAGGAATGACCCGGAGTGGGGCGGGCATGAAGAGTGCAGTGAGATAAAGAAACTCATAGCCTCTGACTGGAAAGCGTATATCGCCTCGCCAAAGAAAAACATCGTAGAGTTCTATCAGGAATTATGCAAAAAATACCCAGCTGAACGATATCCCGATGAATAAACCATATTGTCAATTCACAACAATTAAAGAACATGGTACAATAAGGCTCATCAACGAGGATGCATAGTTTCAAAATGAGAAAAGATTCTTCTTTCTCACATCTGTCCCATCTCCACCATCGACCGTAAGGTCGATCATTTCTGTATTTTCTCTTCAGCTTTTATTCACATCACAAAAAACGTAACTAGCGTGGAGATGCTATGATTCTCATTCCTTTTATCATTGTTCTAGTCGTCTCAGTAGGCGCCAGCTTTTTCGCCTCGAAAAAAGAGGGCGATTTTTTCTTGGCCAGCCGGTCGATTCGCTGGCCGTTGTTACTTGGCACTTTCGTAGGAACGCAAGTCGGTGGAGGGTTTATCCTCGGCAATACCGATGCTTCGTGGAAGCTTGGGGCTTTCGGCTCACTCTACGGCGTTGGCCTCGCTCTTGGCATGCTTGGCCTTGGCCTCGGCTATGGCGCTCGCCTTCGGAAGCTTGGTGTAGCAACACTTCCAGGGTTACTCGAACAGCGCTATGACAGCCCGCTGCTCAAAAAAGCCGCTGCCCTTTTATCAATCCTCTCCCTCGGCGGCATTCTCATGTGCCAGGCCATTGGACTGAAGAAGTTCCTATGTTCGATGGGCTTTACAAGCGAGTGGATCTATCTTCTCTCATGGGGAGTTGTCGTCTTTTATACCACATGCGGCGGGCTGCTCGCCGTCGTATGGACTGATGTCATCCAAGCTGTCGTCATGGTAGTCATGCTTGCCATCACGTTCTTCAGCGCTCTCCTTCCCCAATGGCCTGTGATTTCCACCCAGATGACATCAATGGGATATGGCATCGATGGCAGTATCCTCGCCTCATTGGTCATTCCATTCTGTTTTATCTTCATAGAGCAGGACATGGCTCAGCGGTGCTTTGCGGCAAAAACGCCACAAGACGCCACCAAAGGGTGCCTATACACAGCCGTCATCCTCATACTCCTCAGCGTAATCCCAACACTCTGCGGTATCTTGGGCAGAGCTATGAACCTCTCTCCTGAGAATGGTTCGATTTTCATGCAGGTGATGAGGCAAGCGTCCAATCCCTTTGTCTTTGTCATGGCCTCTTCGGCGGTCTTATTAGCGATCATTTCAACGGCATCCGCCATTCTCCTCGCACTTAGTTCAAATGCAGCTCAAGATATGAGTCTCAGCCAGAAAAAAGGTCGGCTGATCACTCTTATCATTGGAAGCGGGGCTCTTCTTGGGCCCTATCTAGGAAGCGACATCATCACGTGGATGGTAGGAAGCTATGAGATCTCCGTAGGAGCGCTTTTTATCCCTATCGTCTGTGCCGTATTCACAAAGAAGGCTACGCTGCCGCTGCAAGCAGCATGGGGAGCAGCTCTCTTAGGCTCAGCTGGCACCGTCATTGCACAACAGCTGTCAACCTCTCTTATAGGAGTAGCCATTCCCTTTATCCTATCGGCCTTAGGATTTGCGATTGGGTGGGGAGTCTTCAAGATACAGGATAGAAGATGTATTCCTAACCGTTGCTAACGTCCAGTAGGTAAGTTGTATACGTGAATTTGCGTGTACAACTTACTGTTTTTACGCAAATTGATGAATTAATTCAAATAATTTATCTCTGTGTTATACTGACAAGTATAAGGAACAAAATAGGGGGAGGGCAGTATGAACCGAGTCATTACAACAATTGCCATAACAATTCTTTTGTCACTCGTGGCCAGTCTTCCAGTTAGAATTCTTACGGCACAAGATGGGGATACCTCTCAATCATCACCATATTCAAGTCTGCAGGAAATTCCTTCTGACGTACCTGCGAATCCCTACAACAACTATCCCTTCTTCAACAATCCATACCCAGACTACAATAACTATCCCGGATACTCCGGTGGATATTACAATGGATACTCAAACTACAACAACAGACCACAGAACTACTACAACTCATACCAAAATAGATATTATCAAAACCGTCAAAGACCATCAAATTACTCAAATCCACAGTATCGTAATAATGGTCCCTATTCAGGGCAAAGAAGGGATGGGGCCTATGGTGGCGAACGCGGGGAAAGAGGAGACCGCGGGGGACGATAAGGAACTAAAAAAGCAGCTCCCTCTCTTAAGTCGCTATCCTTTACAATTCATCTCCATGCACCATTAGTCCCATAGGAAAAACAGGTGAAGTCATACGAACTTCTAGACAGCGGTCACGGAAGAAAATTAGAACGCTTTGGCCCTTATGTCCTCAGCCGGCCCTGCTCACAAGCCCTCTGGCAACCAGCGCTCTCCAAAGACCAGTGGGAAGCTGCCGACGCCACGTTCTCCAGAGAAGACAAAGAAGGCTGGCGCTCTGCTACTCCTCTTCCAGCGTCATGGGAAGTACAGATCGATGGCATGAAGATGCGCATCCAGCCAACAGACTTCGGTCATGTAGGGCTCTTCCCCGAACAGCGTCCTTTTTGGAATTCTATCCGCTCTCTTGTACAGCAACGGCCAGCACGCGTCCTCAACCTCTTTGCCTATTCAGGAGGAAGCACCATTGCCGCAGCACAAGGCGGGGCCGAAGTCTGCCATCTTGACGCTTCAAAAGGCATGGTACAATGGGCGCGTGACAACGCTTCCATCAACAACCTCTCATCAGCTCCCATACGATGGATCGTCGAAGATGTGACGAAATTTCTCAAACGCGAAGAGAAGAGAGGATCGCTCTACGATGGCATTATCCTCGACCCGCCATCATTCGGACGCGGGGCAAAAGGAGAGGTTTTCAAGATCGAAGAGGAAGTAATACCGCTGCTCTCATACTGCCGCTCATGCCTGTCAACAACACCGCAGTTCATCCTCTTCTCCTGCCACACCCCTGGCTTCACCCCCATCACGCTCCACCACCTCCTCGAAGATGCTATGGACAACCTCAAAGGCACCCTCGAAACGGGGGAGATGGTTCTTTGCAACCCGGACAACGATGTCAGAGCTGTGCCCAGCGGCACCTATGCCCTTTGGAGAGCTTAACATGACATCTCCATCCCTTGTCATCACAAGCACAGCAAACCCAAAGATAAAACAGGTCACCACCCTGCGCGATCGTCGTGACCGCGATGCCACAGGACTCTTTCTCATCGAAGGCTATCGAGAGGTTTCACGGGCTATCGCCGGCAATGTCGCCATCGAACAGCTCTTCTATTGCCCTGAGCTTTTCCTCGGCACCAACGAGCCAGAACTCCTCGCCACAGCATCCTCCAGGGGCGCCAGTCTCATCCAAACGGCATCTCACATCTTCTCCAAGATCTCATACCGCGATCGCCCTGACGGCCTCCTTGCAGTAGCCAAAAAGATGAACCTCACCCTCACCGACTTCCAAGAAAAACTCTCTTCCTCGCACCCACCCCTTATCGTCATCGCAGAGGCCATCGAAAAGCCTGGCAACCTAGGAACGATTATACGCTCATCAGACGCCGCCGGCGTCGATCTCGTCATCGTTGCCAATGGCTGCACAGATATCTATAACCCCAACGTCGTCCGCGCCAGCGTCGGCACGCTCTTCACCATCCCTGTCATCGAGACATCTAACGACGAAGCCCTCTCCTTCTGTCAGCGCCACCACATATCCCTCCTCGCCGCTACACCAGAAGGATCGGCTATCTACACCGACGTCCCTATGACAGAGCCCTTAGGAATTATCGTCGGCACAGAACAGCTGGGGCTGACTTCATTTTGGAAAAACGCCTGCCACACCCTCGTACGCATCCCCATGCATGGCGTCGCAGATTCTCTTAACGTCGCTATGGCGACAACACTCTTTCTCTTTGAGGCGGTCCGTCAACGTCATGTCACTTAATATTCTCTACGAAGATAACCATATTCTTGCCCTCAACAAACCTGCAGGGCTGCTCACACAACCAACAGACTCGTCACCAGACAGTCTTGAAACGAGGGCCAAAGCCTTCATTAAGGAGCGCGACAGCAAACCAGGAAATGTCTTTCTCCATGCTGTCCACCGCCTTGACAGCCATGCCAGCGGGATTGTTCTCTTCGCCAAAAGCCAAAAGGCACTCTCACGCCTCTCAGCAGCCATCCGAGAACAGCTCTTTCAAAAGGAGTACGTCGCCCTCGTCGAAGGTTCTTCACCTCCTTCCCTTGGCGTCGTCATCACCTTCCTCCACCATGGCGACCACCGCGCAGAAGTACTCCTCCCATCACACCCTCTTGCAAAACGCGCAGAGCTCGTCATCATCTCCTGCAATCCTCATGCCGCAAACCAATGGAAGCTCAATATCATTCTCGTCACAGGACGCTACCACCAGATACGAGCACAGCTTGCTGCCAACGGTTATCCCATCATCGGAGATTCAAAGTACGGGAGTACAACCCCCTTTGCCGAGAATGCCATCGCCCTCCACCATTCACAGCTGATCTTCCCGCACCCAACGCTGGACAAAGAGATCTGCGTGGAGTGCGCTCCGCCATTTTAAATAACGATCGTTAGTTATTTTTTAATTAATAGACCTTACTAAATTGAATCGGCAATATATCAGATTTATATTGACGCTCCGTTTTACTCACGATATAATTTTGTTGTTTATTATAAATAATATTGGAGCTAACCATGAGCGTTTCTTACAATTTTGCAGTTTCGCCAGATGAAGCATATCGTCAAGGGAAACATCTACTGAAAAACCTATGTCTCCAGGAATCTGTTCCTGCAGCTAGGAAGGCAGGGATCCGATTTCTAAAATCTGCAGCTCACAATGACCATCCACGCGCCCAGTTCGCCCTCGCAATGCAATATTTGCAAGGGGCTAGTAACTGCTCGATAAAATATGGACATATCTTGACAAATCCACCCATTTTGTCCAAGTTTTAACTGGCAAAAAATCATAATGCACATCTCCAGATCAAAGCATTTTTGTTTTTTCGTGCTATAGTTCAAACAAAGA
>CAINFV010000186.1 GCA_903848235.1 Chlamydiia bacterium
GAAAAGAAAAAGGTCGTTCGAAGGAAAGGGAAATTCCGCCCGTTAGGCGGAAAAGAAGGATGGATGCGGACGTAAGGAATTGTGCTTAGCTACGCTCTCGTTAAAAAACTCGAACGTATACGTGGCGTCACCGTTATCTTCAGGTCTTGTCCTCACGAAGGGTTCTTGTGGACGCTCTACTACTTCTTTTGTTTCCAAAATCGAATTCACTACTATCATCAGATCGGACGTTAGCATTTTTTGAGATTTGCTTTCGCAGGCCGCTTTTTCTCTAAACGATTGCATTTTTCTTATATACCTCTTCAAGTTCAAGAATCGGTTTGATGCTTAAGAAAAAGCTCTTGCGATTCGACGATCAAAAAGGGGCCAATATTGCAATATGGGTCCTTTTTTGATCGATCGAATCCCGAGGCTTTTTCTAAAGCATCAAACCGATTCTTGAACTTGAAGGGGTATACCTCGCTCTGCGAACACGGTTCTCAAAAAATGCTAACGTCAGCGGTAGATCCTGGTTGACAGAATACACATCAGAAGTGTGTACTTTTAGTTGATTTTGAGGCTTTTTGATAAGAGGGTTGTGGTTTGTTGCCTCTTAGTTGCGTTATGGACTTGTGCGTTGTTTCTTTCTTATATAACTTTGTGGGTTTGATTACGATGAGGGTTTGAAAGTGGTAGGATTGATCGACCGATTGAAACCAGCGCCGGCTCTCCCTGAAATCACCGATCAGGAGACAGTCAAGAAACAATATGCCCATTGGCGGTTCAGAGTGTTCTATTCGATGTATTTCGGATATGCACTCTACTATCTTACGAGAAAAAGTTTTACCTTTGCGATGCCCTCCCTTATGCAGGACTTGGGTTATGACAAAGGACAGTTAGGGCTTCTCGCAAGCATCCTCGCTCTTGCCTATGGGCTCAGTAAGTTTTTCAGCGGCATGCTCGGCGACAAAACGAATCCTCGCTATTTTATGGGCCTTGGATTGATAGCCACTGGGGTGTGCAACATCATCTTTGGACTTTCTTCATCGTTGTATGTATTTGCTCTTTTCTGGGGGCTCAACGGGTGGTTCCAAGGGTGTGGATGGCCTCCATGTGCGCGTCTGCTTACACATTGGTATTCACGGTCCGAGCGCGGCCGCTGGTGGTCGCTCTGGAACACCTCCCATAATGTTGGCGGTGCTGTGATCCCCTTGTTTACGGCATACTGCGCACAGCTGTATGGATGGCGAGCTTCTATGATTGTCCCTGGGGTTTTTGTTATTCTCGGTGGACTTCTGTTGATCAACCGTCTGTGTGATACTCCGCAATCCGTTGGTCTTCCTCCTATTGAAAAATTCCGTGATGACTACCCAGCAGAAGCTCTTAGAGAACCGGAGCGCGAGCTGTCAGCAAAAGAGATTCTCTTCGGCCATGTCTTAAGCAATCCCTTTATTTGGGTCCTTGGCATCAGTTACTTTTTCGTGTATCTCATCAGGCAGGCTGTCAATGATTGGACCGTGCTCTATCTTGTCGAAGCGAAGGGGTATACCCAGCTGGGAGCTGGCGGTGTTGTGTTCTGGTTTGAGATGGGAGGGATCGTTGGCAGCCTTTTGGCGGGATGGGCTTCGGACCGCATCTTCTCTGCCAATAGAGGGCCTGTCAATGCTCTCTTTTGTCTCTTCACCATCTTTGCTCTCTATGCCTTTTGGAGCGTTTCTGGCAACGCGCCGCTCATCGACTCGTCGCTCATCTTTTTGATAGGTGTCTTTATCTTCGGCCCCCAAATGCTCATTGGCATTGCGGCGGCGGAGCTCGCTCATAAGAAAGCCGCTGCGACTGCAACAGGATTTATAGGGTGGATTGCCTACCTAGGGGCTGCAACAGCAGGATATCCTCTTGGAAGAATTACCCAGGACTTCGGATGGGAAGGGTTTTTCATAACTCTTACCGGATGTGCCGTTATTTCGACACTCTTGCTGATGCCGCTGTGGGGAGTTCGTTCGGCGGAACAAAGAGCATTTGCCAAACAACGTTCTTTGTAATATATACCTCTTTAAGTTCAAGAATCGGTTTGACACTTAAGAAAAAGCTCTCGCGATTCGACGATCGAATCCCGAGGCTTTTTCTAAGCGTGAAATCCGATTCTTGAACAAGAAGAGGTATATACCGCTGACAGTTGACGGTTGAAAGTTGCAGTATTTTTGTCGCGGAAAAGGCTTGAGATTTGGTCGTCAAAAAATACCCCATAGTGTGCTATGGGTGATGCCGTAAGGCTTCAAAATGCAAGCTTTGGCGAATGCAAAAGACCCATTCTTTATAAATGCATGGGCGCTGTGTCATATCAGAAGAAGAGAAATTCAATGCCTATTCAGCAATGTATCATGGCACAATTCGAGGTATTAAATCCTCGAGCTGCAGCACTCCTCTCCCTTGTTGACTCTTCAGGTCTGGAGCCGTGCACAACGGCTCAAGGTGAACATAACCTCCAAGACCTGCGCCGCAGTCCGCCACAGTATCTTCATGATCCAGCAGGAGCTTTTCAGGAAGCTGTTGAATGGGTGGCCAGTCACAGAGTGGAAAAAGTAGATCTTCTTGTGGTCTTTGGCATAGGACTTGGCATGGCATGGAAGGCTCTTCAGCCATGGCTTTCTGCCAACAAAGCTCGACGCCTCGTCTTTATAGAAGATGACCTTGCTATCATCCAGGCCTTTCTTGAAAGCGACCTTGCAAAGCCGTTTTTTAATGATCCTCAATCTACACTGCTCTTCCTCGAAGAGGGGGAAGAGGGCGAGCATGTCAAAGAAATTGTGATATGGTATGCCTATCAACGTTCCTGGAGCTGCTTACCATCTCCAGCCTACACCAGATATCGAGCAGCCACGTTCAAAGCCCTTGCACAAGAGCTGACAGTGCGGCAGATTGAAGTAGCGCAAGTCCTTTCTGAGTATGTTGATTTTCGGACAAGCCCACTTCGGAATTTTGGCCGTAACATGTACTTATGGCAGAAGTCTCTGAATGGAGCCGCTCTTTTTAATAGGTTCAAAGGCTGTCCTGCTGTCGTTGTCGCAGCAGGCCCTTCGTTAGAAAAAGAAATACCCTACCTTCAGGGGCTTGACTCAAAGGCTCTGGTGCTTGCCGGAGGGTCTTCTGTCAATGCGCTTCTCCAAGCGGGGATCATGCCCCATATTGCGGCTTCTGTAGACCCTAATAGCATGCAATATATTCGACTTCGTCAAATCCAGCCATTCTGCCTTCCCCTCTTCTATCGATCTCGCGCCCTGTACGAGGCTCTGATGTATCACCATGGGCCTCTGCTGTATCTTCGCGGAGGCGATGGGTATCCAATTGTAGAATGGTTTGAGCAGGCCCTCGGGATTCATGGAAAGGTTTTAGACGGCGGGCATAGTGTGTCGAACATGCTTGTCGATGTTGCCCATGCCTTAGGCTGCCGCCCTATTATCATGGTAGGCTATGACTTGGCATATACGGGCGGCGCTCGCTATGCAAGCTCTCTGTCTGAATCCATGGCGTCTGAAGAATCAGTGCTGTTCAATGGAGAGACGAGTGGAGAGTTAGTGCAAGGCTCAACCTATGATGGACGTGAGGTGCTCACCGAGGCGAAGTGGATGACAGAAGCCTTGTGGTTAGAGCAGTTTAAGGGCAGACACCCCCGTCTTCATCTTATCAATACAGCGCAGGACGGTCTTGCTATTCATGGATTGCTTCAAATGCCGTTTGCTGAGGCTCTCGAACAGTACTGCTCGCAGACTGTTGATATAGAATCCATGCTTCATCTTGCCATCCAAGAGGCCCCTTCTACCGCCTGCTCGAAAGAGAAGATTGCACGGGCAGTGCATACGATGACAAAAAGTTTCGAGACGACTGGTGAGCTTTTGCGGAAGATGTTGCGGCTGTTAGCAGAAGTCGATACCAAACATACTGAGCCTCCAGGGCTTTTAGAAACTGGTGCAGAACTCGAGAAGGAAATCGCTTTTCGCTTTGGCCTCTCGCAACTCTTTATGATGCATACAAAGATAGCGCGTATGCGCAAATGCATCGATTGCAGGCCGTTTCTGAACGAAGATAGCGAAGGGGCTTATGATCGAGGCGCCTTAAAAGAGCGACTCTTGCTGCTCCAAGAGAGCAATCGCTATCATCTGTCGTTTTTTTACACCTTGGTGGCATGGGGCTGCCTGAATGGCTTTGTCCTTCCTGATGCCTTGAAACTAGCTCCTATCCAAGATTCTGGAGTCCACGTGCCAGGGATTAGTTAAACTAGAGGATTTGTGATTGTATGTCAGGTATCTCACAAGAGGCTTTGTACACGTTTGATGAGACAACGTTTGCTATCGAAGATCATGAGCTTCAGATTTTTTTCTCTGAACCTTCCTCTTCGTGCACGTCGACTACAACAAAGCGTGATGATGGCTCCTTGATGCTTGTCTCAACATATCAAGATGGCAAGCTTCATGGTCCGTCTCGTGCCTATTTTGCCGATGGTACCTGTGCAAGTGAAAAATGGTTTTTTCATGGGGCGCTCCATGGGCGGTCGTTAGAATACAGCTCTTCGGGAGCTCTTCTCTCTTTACGTGGGTATTTCAACGGAAGGCTTGCTGGAAGATATCTGCGCTGGTATGAGAGCGGCAAGTGTCAGCTTTCAGCCGCTTTTGTCGATGGTATGTCAGATGGACTTTTTGAGCTCTTTCATGACGACGGCGCTATCATCAGAACAACGAAGTTTACTCACGGCCGCCGTGATGGCGTTGACATTGGCTGGACTGAAGAAGGGTTTCTGCTTTTCTGTGAGATCTGGAAGGAGGGAAGTCGCCAACGCATCATTCTCGAAGACGTTATGTCCAGAGGATTAGGAATACGATAGTTTATATTTGTGAAAATGAATCAAGGGAAATAGGCAGACAAAGAGTTGGAAAAATCTCGCTCTAGGAGAAGAGAATTGCTGAAAAAGTGGATTGTATGCGATGCTCCTACTCCTTATAAGAAGAGTCGTGAGTAAAAGACTCGAAATTACAAGAGCGATTAGAGGGTATAAGCAATGGCTCGTTATAGAGGCGCGAAAAATCGAATTGCGCGTCGTTTAGGCGTGAATGTCTTTGGACGGTCAAAAAACCCGTTAGTGCACAAACCCCATCCTCCAGGGATGCACGGGGCAAAACGAAAGAAAAAATCTGACTATGGCGTTCAGCTTGAAGAAAAGCAGAAGCTTAAAGCTGCCTTTGGCATGATCAGCGAAGCACAACTTCGTCGGTATTTTGCTACAGCAGCGCGCCGCCATCAAAACACCCCAGAGTTGCTGATGCAGCGTCTTGAGTGCCGTCTTGATATGGTCGTATACCGTTTGCGACTTGCTCCTACGATATTTGCTGCCCAGCAGATCGTATCCCACGGGCATATCCGTGTGAATGGACGGCGCGTGAACATCCGGTCATTCGAAGTACGTCCTGGCATGGTGATTTCGGTTCAAGAGAAGACCAAGCAGAGTAAGCTGATTTCGGATTCTATCAAGAATTCCAACCGCTCTGTTCCTGAATACCTTGAGTTGAATGAAGCAGAGATGTCTGGCAAGTTGCTGTCTCTGCCGACGTTAGGGTCGATTCCAACGCCGCTTGAGATCAACGTGCCGATGGTATGTGATTTCATCTCCCACAAAGGCTAACCTGAAGGTGCAGACAAGAGATCTGTCTCTTGTCTGGCATATCCTTTTTGGCTAATTGCATAGAGAAATCCAACGCCTCATTTTGAGGCGTTTTTTTTTGTCTTATTCTTTTCCAGTTCCTAAAGAGAGTATGTCCCCTGCTCGAAAGAGACGAGCGCATATGAAAAGGCAGATTGCAAAGAGAGATAACGGCGCGCACAGGTGCATCAGCTGTGCGAAGAAGGTATGAGGGATAAGAGCTCCTGAAGAGGTCCACATACGGAAGAGGACAGGAGGGAAGCTCCACATCGAGACGGTGACGAAGACAAGAGCTGTAGTGGCAATTGACGCGAGGACTGTCTTCATGCAACTCAACCTCCCATCTGAAGAGAGTAGGCCCCCTAGTTCATCAGAGAGCTTGGAATATAGATACACAGCGTTGACCCACGAGGAGATACTGGTGGCGATGGTGACGCTGATCGACCCCCAGCCTAAGATAAAGACCATAATGCTATTGAGGACCGCGTTGAGGATCAGGGAGATGCAGGCTCCTCGCATGGGAATGATATAATTTCCTTTTGCATAGAAGGCAGGAGCTAAGACAACGATTAGCCCCATTGGGACAAGAGCTAAGGCATAGCCATGAAGGCATCCTGTGGTGGCAATGATAGAGTCGGTATGAAAGCCCCCATGGCCAAAGACGCAATTAATCATCGCCATTCCTGCAACGAGAAGCACTCCTGTACATGGTACTAGGAGGGCGATGACTTGTCGCAAGCCATATTCTAAGAAAGATCGGTACTTCTTTTCATCGTTGGCATGGATGGCGCGTGAGAGGGGTGGGAGGATGGCACTTGAAACGGCGATGCCAAAGAGAGCAAGCGGTACTTGCTGAAAGCGAACGGCAAACCACAGCTGAGCTGGCCCCTCAAGGTCAGCGACTCTAGCAAAGATTGCGTCAACAGCATTGTTAATTTGTGAAGCTCCGATGCCTAGGAGTCCTAATACCAAAGGGCGCCACAGACGGCTGATGGCTGGGGAGCGGAGGTTGATGTTTGAGAAGAGATTGTCGCGAAGGATGGCTTTGCACCGGCGGACGACGGGAAGGAATGAGGCGAGCCACTGTGCAGCGCACGCCAGTACAATCCCGCAGGATAAAAGGGGCATGATATTCTGAGGGGTATACCGGCAAAGGGTAAAAGCGGATACGATAAAGACGGCGTTAAAAAAGATCGGGGCTACGGCGGCGGTAAAATACTGTTTATGACATTGTAAAAACGAGATGTTCAGTCCATAGAGGCATGTAGGTATGAGACTTGGGATGATGAGAACCGTCAGGTCAAGGATCTCGGCAGCGCCTGGGGATACAGGGATATAATGAAGGAAGGTTGCCAAGCCTGCCATGCTGATGAGGCAGAGAAGACAGAGAAGGATAGTCCAGAGGATAGAGAGGTCGCGAAAGAAGCGGCAGGCGATCTCTGGGCTTTCTTTTCGCACATCTTCGAATAAGGGAATGAAGGCGGATTGCAAGGCGCCTTCTCCAAACAGCCTCCGAGCGAGGTTTGCAAGGCGGAAAGCAACGAAGAGTGCCGCGAGAGCTTCGTGAGTGCCGAAACAGAAGGCTAGCGCAATGTCGCGGAGCATGCCGCTGATACGGCTTAGCATGGTGCCGGAGAAAAAGTGGATGCTTGCCTGGCGAATGGAGTGCAGGGAGTCTTTGCGTGAGGCGATAGAAATGGCTTCAGGTTCGAGTAAGGTGCTCAATGGTGGGTCCTTTTCTTCTCAGAGGCCTTTGCAAAACTAGCTGCTGCGAGCAGAGCGCAGCCGCTAGTTTTGTCAAAGCCTCCTAAGCTTAAAAGAGGAGTGTATATGGTTGCACGGGAAACCTTAAAGAACTTAACAGAGGCAAAGCACCTCGAGCAACAGGCTGTTGCTGCTGCGTTGCTACGTGTTGTAGTGGAACATCACGTATGTGATGAGCGATTGTCTGAGTGCATACGTCGATTGCAGGCAGCTCCTCACCTGTATCATATCAGTTCGCTTCTTCATCTACTGCGAAGTTCTTTATCAAGTGGCGGCTCTCCATTTTTGAATGATCTCTCCCTGGCAATTTTTGATGGTGCCCCACTGTTTGAAGCTCTTCACAAGGCTGTCGACTCTCTTCCACAGCCTATGACAACGCTCGATCTTTTTGAAGGGACACGGCGTGCTGCTGAAGCTTATATAGATGGCACAGGGGCTTCTCTCTGGTATTGCCTTCGGCATCCTAGATTTCTGTGGAGTGCAGCGATGAGCACCTCTGTTGGAGGGCGTCTTTTTGGCTCTCTGTCTCCCTTTGATCCAAAAGCCTTTGCTGGGAACAGCTCTGGACGCCTCTTCAAGGAGAAATTTTGCAATCGGCATGGCGATTTTCTTGAACTCGATTGGACGGTAGGGCCAACGCCGACCGTTGGAGATCGCATGGCACCAGAAGCTATGGCGGCGATTGCAGGACTCAGAAGTTCGAAGTCGATATGCTTTCCGCATACGAGGTGGATCTACGTCAACCTGCAAAATCGCAGAGGGATGTCAGAGGGAAGAAGGTCGCAAGCGCTGTTTGACGCTTCGCAAACATCGTCGGGGATATTTCGCTTAGCCTCTGTGAGTGTAGACGCTCCCTTTTATAGAGGCAGCGATCGACGTCTCATGACGCTTCGCGATCACCAATCCCACCTTCTCGGAGAGCTAAAAAAAGGGCTTACGCCTTCACGATCAAGTTGGTATGCATTCGCTCTTATGGAAGGAGAGCATGGAGCGTGGTGGAGGTGTGTAGAGGAGGTTGTAGAAAAAGCGTTCTTCCTATCGGAGATGACGGATCACCCGATAGCTGTGTTCCATGAATTGGTGGTTCTTGGGCTTGTTCGTGCATGGCAGGGGTTTTGTTGCAGGTCGCTGACGGGAAGTGTGATGTCCACAGTGGCATGTAAGGAATGCGTCGATAGGGGTGGAAGCGTCAATGCGGCCTATGTCTGGGCGTTGGGTGACGATGGTGAGAAACATAGGGCATGTGCTGTGCAGGCCGTGCTCTGGGGAAGACCTTTGCTTGCAAGGCAGAGGCTTATTGAAAGGTCAAGGACCCGTGGCTTTGAAGCTCTTGTCCGCTGCTGTATGCCGACGGCTGTTCATCAGTATCTTGAGGAGATATGGAATGCTGCTTGTCTGAACCAGTGGCAGAAACGAGGTCCTGTGGACTTTTCTTGAACTCATTTCTATAAGAGGCCCTTTACATGAAGGAAGAAACAGTAACGATAGATCAAGTGTTTCACCAACTCTCGAGTACTTCGAAGGGGCTGTCAATCGAAGAAGCGAGAAAGCGACTAAAGCAGTATGGCCCAAATACTGTTGAAGAAAAAAAAGACTGTTTTTTTCTCAAGATTCTTCAGTATTTTTGGGGTCCCATTCCATGGATGATCGATGTGGCATTGATTCTTTCAGCCGTGGTTCGTCATTGGCCAGATTTTTTTATCATTCTTCTTTTACTTCTTTCTAATGCGGCAATTGGATTTTGGGAAGAACGTCAGGCGGGAAATGCGATCGCCGCTTTGAGAGCAAAACTTGCAATAAAGGCTAGGGTGAAACGAGATGGAACATGGGTTGTAAAGGAGTCTTGTGAGTTAGTGCCGGGTGATGTCATCCGGATGCGTATGGGAGACATTGTGCCGGCTGATGTGCGTCTGCTTGCTGGCGACGATGTGGAGGTGGATCAATCCACATTGACAGGTGAATCTTTGCCCGTAGAGCGTACTTCAGGTCAGGCAGTCTTTTCAGGATCGATCATTCGCCAGGGAGAAATTGAGGCTCTGGTGTATTCCACAGGCTCGAATACCTATTTTGGAAGGACGGCGGAACTCGTCCAGGAACAGCAAGCCATTAGCCACTATCAACGAGCAGTTTTGAAGATCGGAAATTACCTGATCATCATGGCTCTAGCTTTAGTGACGGTGATTATTGCTGTTGCGATTTTTCGTGGAGACCCAGTTCTTACCACGCTACAGTTTGCTCTATTGCTAACTGTGGCTTCAATTCCTGTGGCGATGCCTACCGTTTTGTCGGTGACCATGGCAATTGGCGCATGTCAGCTTGCTAGACAGGAGGCGATAGTGAGTCGATTGGTGGCTATCGAGGAATTAGCTGGTGTGGACATCCTGTGTGCGGATAAAACCGGCACCATGACTCAAAACAAGTTAACATTGGGGGATCCGTTCGGTGTCAACAATACATCCCCTGATCAAATTATTCTCTGTGCCGCTCTGGCATCACGCGAAGAAAATCACGATGCTATTGACATGGCGGTTTTCAGAGGGCTGAAAAATAAAAGCGCTCTGCAAAAATATCAGGTGGTCCATTTTCAGCCATTTGATCCGGTTCATAAACGAACAGAGTCTTCCGTCAAAGCTGCGGATGGATCAGTCTTTAAGGTTGCAAAAGGTGCGCCTCAGGTAATTTTGGCTCTTTCAGCCAATGCCGACGAGGTAAAAAGCTCTGTTGAAAAAGCTGTCGCTGGGTTTGCATCACATGGCTTTCGTTCCTTGGGCGTAGCCCGTGCAGAAGAAGGGGGTCAATGGCAGTTTCTTGGGGTGATTCCTCTCTTTGATCCTCCTCAAGATGATGCTAAGGCAACAATTGAGACTGCTCGTCAGATGGGGGTGAAGGTTATGATGGTCACGGGGGACCAAATGGCCATTGCTCAGGAGACGGCCAAGACATTAGGGATGGGAACTGATATTCTTGATGCCAGTGTTTTTAGTGACTCAAAGGGGCAAGAGAGCGGTGTAGGCAGAGAGTCGATCGTAAACGCTGACGGGTTTGCACAGGTTTACCCTGAACACAAGTTTCATATTGTGGATGTCCTGCAGCAATATGGTCGCATCGTCGGTATGACCGGCGATGGGGTGAATGATGCTCCTGCTTTGAAAAAAGCTGATTGTGGAATCGCCGTTTCTGGTGCGACAGATGCGGCCCGTGCTGCGTCGGATATTGTGCTCTTAAAGCCCGGGCTTTCCGTGATTATTGATGCGATCAAGGAAAGCCGGAAGATCTTCCAAAGAATGAACAGTTATGCAATCTACCGCATTGCAGAGACGCTTCGTGTGCTTTTTTTTATGACACTGGCGATTCTGGTATTTAACTTTTATCCTTTGACGGCGGTGATGATTGTGATATTGGCGTTGCTCAACGATGGCGCTATTCTTTCTATAGCCTTTGACAATGTTCATTACAACGAAGAGCCTGAGGTCTGGGACATGCCCACGGTGCTGAGTGTCGCTACCTGCCTAGGGCTCATCGGCGTTGCTGCCTCTTTTGGCTTGTTTTATATCGGGGAGCGTATTTTTCATTTCGACCGTTCGATCATTCAGACGTTGATGTATCTGAAGCTTTCTGTTGGGGGACACTTGACAATTTTTGTGACACGCACGCGAGGTCCGTTCTGGTCTATTTGCCCATCTAAAATTCTATTGATGGCTGTGGGGGGAACGCAAATTCTTGCCACATTCATTGCTGTGTATGGTTTTTGTATGGCCCCCCTCGGCTGGACATGGGCGTTTTTTGTCTGGGGGTATGCGTTTTTCTGGTTCCTTGTGAATGACCGATTGAAGCTGTTCGCGTATTGGATTTTGGATCGAATGAATGGGAAGGCACATGCTCCAGGCGCATACTAGAATGTGTTATGCAGCGGCCTTTACAGGGGTGTTTTCACGCCGTGTTTTGTAGAGGATGAACAGGTTGCTGCCCACAATTACAAAAGCGCCTAGCAGGGTGGCTGCGTCTGGAGATCTATTCCACCAGAAGAGATCTAAGGTCACAACCCAGAAGAACGATGAGTAGTCAATAGGGGCAAGGGTAGAGGCTTGGGAATACCGAAGGGCCTGGGCGATGCAATATTGCCCTAATGCAGTGATGCCTCCGACAAAGGCAAACATCCCCCAGTGGGCCAATGGCATGGCTTGCCATGAGTTTAAGACAAAGGGAAGGGTGACAAAAATCATCACAAGATTCGGGTAGATGGCGATAGCGAGGCTATGCTCTGTTTTAGCGAGGCGTCGCATGAGGATTTTGTTGAGCGCGCCAAGAAAAGAGCCAGCAAGGACAAGGATGGCAGCCCATTCAAAGACGCCAGCTCCAGGGCGCATGGCAATGATGACGCCAATCATGCCGATAGCAACAGCTGCCCAACGATCACGATTGATTGTCTCTTTGAGCATGATGGCGCTGAGGACGATCATAAAGAAAGGAGAGGTGTAGCTGAGGGTATAGGTCGCTGTCAAGGAGCCCATGGAAAAGGCATACATAAAGGCGAGGGTATAGGTCAGATTAACACCGAGTCGGATGGCATGTTGCCATGGGTGGCTTGTCGCAAGTACCTGCCGAAGCCCGCCTTGGAAAAAAGTTGCGATGAGCAGGGGCGTCAGCCGTGTGATAGCGCGAAGGAAGGTCGTCTGATGGACGGTGTACGTTCCCATAAGATGCTTGATAAAAGCATCAGACAAGGCGTAGAGAGCTATGCCTCCTATCATGAGGAAGACGCCAAGGACCGCTCTGTTTTGGAGTTGGCGTTCTGAACTTCTGTCTTTCTTCGCTTCTTGTGTTGTTACGACGGTCATTAATCCTCCTGCTGGGGCCTGAATGGTACCATGAAGTACAAATCCCTGTCACCACCGCTTTTTTCAGATTACTGTTTGTTATGAGCAAAGATACGGTCTACAAAAAAAAGCGAATCCGGTTGTATTGGTTCTTCAGTCTCAACATGAGGGAGTCTGTGAATGCTGATAAAATCATGGATCCCTAATTGATGGAGAATGATGGAGAGAGCGTTTTGATCGCTCCGAGCAGAAAAGAATGCGTCTTTGTCGTGTGCGGCCTTGTACCACGTGTCGATGATCGTTTTGCCTGTTGGATTAGAAAAATCAATGCCAATGATGAAGGCGGCAATGCATTCAATCTGTTGAGCTTGTTCTAGGGATAATCCAAAAGCAGCAGCAGCATGTTCGTTTATAGAGGGGCCTATTTTGAATCCTCCAATGTCTACGAAAAAATACCCTTTTTCCTCGATCTTCTTGAAGATGTCATTGAGACTGACGATTGGGATGATGGAGGTATCAAGCCATAAAACGCGTTTATATCCTAGTCGTTGCGCCTCCTTGAAAAAGCAGGCTTTGAAGGCATATGGAACATGGCAGAGGACAAGGTCTCCGCCTTCTTCATTTGGCCATCCTCCGATACGATACAAGACGTGACCGCGAAAATCGGAATTCGCGATGGTTTTTTCCAGGCGCCGGAGGGCATTGGGATAGTTTCTATTAAACGTCGAGTATAGGATCACGCAATTCTCTTTTTCATCGCTGCTGCAGTTGACACAACGAATTCCGGACTCCGGTATTTCATTCTCAGACTCTCCAATGATTCTGATGTCTCTCATGAGTAGGCTTGAGTCCCCAAGTTGTTCAAGAGGTCTGTTGCCATAACGTAGGTATGTCTGTACCAGTCGATAGTCCTCTGTGGTTGGATGGTAGATATCTTTGATGTAGCCGTATATTGGCGGGGGGCTTGGCTCTGAGGCGGCAATGTGAGTGGAGAGAGAAAAAAAAACGGCTGCCATCAGTAGGCGGAAAGTTTTCACAGGTATCCCCATGAGGAATGTCAAAATATTTTATGGGCTCGTCGCGTTTGGGCTATGTGTTTTTTTTGGGTCTGGTTGTAC
The DNA here is from genome assembly GCA_903848235.1 of Chlamydiia bacterium. Lineage (GTDB taxonomy): Bacteria > Chlamydiota > Chlamydiia > Chlamydiales > FEN-1388 > CAINFV01. Next base: position 13,371 of record CAINFV010000186.1, read on the forward strand.
AGAGCTCTTTGCCAATATGTACGGGTTTTTGGACTATCCGTTCTGGGCAAAGAGGCGGTCGAGAACAAAAAGAGAGTCTGGCTGTACTGTCTGACCAATTTCTGTGTGCGGTATCCTCTTTAAGCTGATAAAGTCGGTGATGCCTGATTGATACAGAATAATCGAAAGCGCGTTTTGGTCGGAGCGGGCCGAAAAAAAAGCATTTTTATCGTGAGCTGCTGTATACAATCGATCAACGAGCAGCGCTCCTGTGCGATTGCGAAAATCGATACCAAAGATCCCTGCTGAGCATGAGGGTATCTTCTGGGTCTCTTCCAACGTTAGTCCAAAAGCTGCTGCTGCCTCTGTATTCATGAAGGGGCCTATTTTGTGTGTACTGCAATCCACGACAAAGTATCCCTTTTCATCGATCATTTTGAAGATTGTATTCAGGCTGACAACGGGGATGAATGCCGTATCGAGCCACAGACATCGTTTGTATCCCAATCTTTTGGCCTCTTTGAACATACATACCTTGAAGGCGTATGGGACATGAGCTAAGAGAAGATCCCCTTCTTCTGTGTTGGGCCATCCACCTATTCGATAGAGGACATGGCCTTGAAAATCAGAGGTTTTGATGAGGTTTGCAAGCCGCATGAGTGCTTGTGGATAATTGCGATTGAAGGAGGCATAGAGAATAATACAGTTTTCCTTGTCCTCTTTGGAACAATTGACCGCAATACATTCTGACCGAGGGAGTTCCTCTGCTGATTCTCCAATGATTTTGATATTTTTAACAACCCATGCAAAATCACATAGTTGAGAGAGATCTCTCTTCTCACTGCTCAGGTACTGTTGAAGGAGCCGATAATCATCGATGGTTGGATGGTAGATATCTTTGATATCGCTGTATACTGGAGGGAAGCTTGGCTCTGAGGCTGCCAAATGAGGAGAGAACAAGAGAGAAAAAAAGGTCGCTAACCGTAGGCAAAGATTTTTCATAACGCCCTTTTTTGGGGTGACAAAAGCTTTATGATTTTTGCTTGAAGAAGTCATTTTTTGTAAAGATTCTAGTGGTCACCGCAGTAGCTCCCGTGAATAAATTTTTTCATGAGTTTTTTGGCGACTTCGGAGTCGAGCTGAAAAAATTGACACACCACACCTGTCTCGAGAAGGGCTATCTCGAAGGCCCCAGGGCCTCACAATACTGACACCTCAAAAAC
>CAINFV010000187.1 GCA_903848235.1 Chlamydiia bacterium
AACATTGATTTGGACTTTAGGCAAAGGGTACATCGAACTTAAGATGATAGGCGAACGTGACTTTTTTCTAAATTCTTTGTTTGAACTATAGCACGAAAAAACAAAAATGCTTTGATCTGGAGATGTGCATTATGATTTTTTTGCCAGTTAAAACTTGGACAAAATGGGTGGATTTGTCAAGATATGTCCATATTTTATCGAGCAGTTACTAACCCTTCGGCCATTTGCCCAACGCAGTTCCCAAACAGAGTCATCGTCAGAAACGGATTTGTGATCGCCGAAATGACCTTCAGCCGCTATAGCCGCGAGGCGATCGTCAATTTGAGACTGTGACTTTTTCGTCTGAGTATCTTCCCATTCCTCAAACTCTAGCGTGAGCAGAATTTCGTACTTCTTCATAACATTATGATGCCATTTATGGCATTCTTTTGTCTATATAAAACCGATTTCAGATTCAGCGCTTGCAGCCTATTTTGACATCAACTCAATATCGCAGATTTCTCTCAGAGCTGGATTTTAGCATTTTTGGGGCACCCCAGTTCGCAGAACGTTCTCTCTTTAGACGAATGAATTTATCATAGATCGTCTTGGGTTAGGCCATCTATGATAAATACAAAAAGTCTAAAGAGAGAACGCTCTGCGAAATCGGGCCCCAAAAATGCTAAAATCCAGCTCTGAGCCCAAGGCTAAGTTAAATTCGCTGCCTTGGCCCGCGCTCAGTTCTCACTCGACTCCTTACTATGGCGAATGTTTACCGGGAGCTTGCCAACGGGCGTAAAGGTTCCGCACAGTGTGCGTAGCACGGCACGTTCTGATCCAGGAGTCTTTTCAAAGGCAACGAGGGCAGAACAGACGGGTTGCGGCAGGAGCGGAATGACATAGGGCGATCCGAAAACTACATACCGAAGCGTGCACCCTGAGGTATGGATTTTCTGTAAGCCTTCCCTTACCTCGGGTGTGATTCCAAAGGAAAGCGCTGGGGAGCGTTCGAGGTCGCACAACACCACAAGCAACTCTTTTTTTGTGCAAAGAGCGCGGAGAATACCATTGATTTCTTCGGGGTGAGGGGTTCTTCCCATCGCCACGACGGATGTCTCTGGATAGACCTGGACGAGGGAGCGAATGAGGGGGCACAGAGAAGTTGACCCTACTTGGAGGATGAGCGTTGTCTTTGGGGAAAAAGAACAGGGCTCTCCGACATTTGTCAGAGCGTGCGTGTATAGCCGATCGCTCAGTTCGAGCATCTCCACGAGGGAAAAAGGCGGCTCTTCTGTGCTGTGGTGATATCGGCGTTGCAGATTAGCAACCCTGCGTATATGAGTGTCAATATCCGCTTCGGAAATTTTCTTTGAATGAACCGCCGTGGTAATTGCCTCGAAGCATTCTTCGATGTTTTTACTGATAATACACAGGTCATTTCCTGCCATGACAGCACGCTCTGCAGCTTCTGCACAGGTGGTGTTGCTCAGAGCTCCTGCCATGATCAGATCATCGGTGATCACAACACCTGCATCGTGGAACTTCAGGCTATTGCGAAGGATTTTCTGACACCAGAAGGATGATAGGGAGGCTGGGGGTATGGCCTCCTTCTGTGTTTGGCAAGGCGATGTGGGCCGTCATCACGCAGTCAACATCATTTCTCATTGCCTCTTTGAAGGGGACCAGTTCGATAGTTTCTAACGCAGACATCGGTGAGTATATCACAGGCAGATCGGTATGGGAGTCTTTGGAGGTGTTTCCATGACCAGGGAAGTGTTTTACACACGTGGCGACACCATTTTTATGGAGTGTCCGTATCACAATACCAACCTTCCGTGCTACGTCGTGAAAATTGTCACCAAAAGAGCGGTCATGGATAACGGGGTTCTTAGGGTTTGTGTTGACATCTGCAACGGGACCTAAAAACAGAGTAATGCCAACCTCTTTTGCTGTCTTTGCTATGGCCTCTGCCCAGTCCTGTACAAGAGTCTCGTCGGTGATAGCGCCAATGCATAAGGCTTTTGGAAGCTCAATAACGCCATCATGGCGCATGGAAAGACCCCATTCGAGATCCTGCGCGAAGAGAAGTGGTGTTGCGGAGAGAGCAGAAAGATGGCGAATACGTTCCTTAAGGCCCGTTGGCGTCCATTTTCCTTTGAAGAGAACGCCGCCAATGGTTTTTGTCGATACAAGCTGATCAATATGTGCAGTGACTGCGGCTAAGCTTGTCCCTGCCCCTTCCTGAAGCACTAAGGCTTCATCGCCATAGTCTGCGATCATGAAGAGCATGGGAACCTTCGCTTCGATAGGAAGCTTTGCTCGATCAAACGGCTCTGCCTTCAATGGGATGGCGGCGAGGAGGAAGAGACACAGAAGCTTCAACATGAAAGAGTCCTCAGGTTAAGAAAATACGTACCAACATACCACACGCACGTTTTGTCTATGCTTTGCTGCTTTGACTTCTGTGAATATCCAATGATCATCTCGTGCAGAGAACAATATAGGTATGAAGAAGTATTAGGATCCTGCAGACCGAGGAATTCGATGACTGGATGATGCTCAGAACGAAGAAAGAGCGGCTGCAGATATACCGATTCTTGAACAAGAAGAGGTATATATGACAGATTAGACAAGATCGCCATAGAAGGACACTTTGGCGATCATAAGTCCGTGAGTGACGATGATTCTGTATGGGATTGAGGTGGGAAAGCGGAAGAAGGATTTACTATAGCTACCTGCCAAAAACAACGGTCCTCATTTTACTAGGAGGTAATAAAAATGGTCAAAAAAAAGACATCACCAGAGCCACGAACATCTTGTCCAAAAGAAGTCAAGATTAAGGACTTCTCAGGGCTAACAGAGTGGAACCCAAAGACCGAATTGCTGAACAAATCATTCGTGCTTGAGGTCGTCGTCGAATGTCTCAAAAATGGGGATCCTAATGGGGCAATGGAAGCAGTACTGACCTATATCCGGGCCGTCAATAGAAGAAAGCTTTCTCGTGAGTCACATGTTCCGCGTTCCACTATTGAGCACTGCCTAGACCACGGGAATCCAACATTGGAGACAGCGTTTAAATTGTTATCTGCATAGGCGAAAAGCGGCTTTCACTCAGTGTACACTTTTTTGTGAACAAAGTCAAAGTTGTAGCAGAAATGCAGTAGCTCCCGTGAATAAATTTTTTCATGAGTTTTTTGGCGACTTCGGAGTCGAGCTGAAAAAATTGACACACCACACCTGTCTCGAGAAGGGCTATCTCGAAGGCCCCAGGGCCTCACAATACTGACACCTCAAAAAC
>CAINFV010000188.1 GCA_903848235.1 Chlamydiia bacterium
ATGTTTCACAAGGTGACTTTCGACTGATGTCTTTCACAGCTGGTCGTTGCGGTACGCCTTTGATCCCGCAACGACCAGTGACGTAGTACACGGAAGTGAGGTCCTCAAATTAGATTGTGTGCGTAAGTACGTACGTCCGTCCCGTCCATTAGGAAAAAAAGCCGAACGACGATCGCTTGCACACCATGCCGGCCGATAAAATGTTGCTAACTTGAATTTAAAAATGCTAGGCTTTAATAAGAAACATAGAACATTTTTGAACCTCGCACCGATTGGCTAGGAGATTCTCCGAGAATTAGTAGCTCGACACAAACCGCACCCAGCAGTCCCTCCAAACCTCCAGCGAGCAAATGTCAGAAGAACTCGACCTCCTAGACCTTGCTGACCTACACCTACTACAAAACATCGACAATTCCCCCCAGGATCTCGAGGCCTCTAACTTGAACTTTTTTCAACTCAATCAACGACGAAGTGAAATTGTTGACCAATGCACGCGGAACTTTGCTCTAAGACACAACTCCCACCAACATAGATCACCTCTGATTTGCCTCCTACAGGAGCCTTACTACTACAAAAAGGGTACCTTCTATGGACCTGATCATACTTACGAAGTAATATACCTTGCTCAACCTGGCAAAAGGGCCAGAGCTGCTATCTGGTGCCCTAAAATTTTCAACCCCAGACCAGTCCACCAAATCATGTCTGAAGACATTGCAGCAGCCGCTATTTCCTTCAACAATAACTCCTTTCTTATCGTTTCAATATACAATCCTCCCAACGGCGATCCTTCTTACCTACTATCCAAGATCGAAGGGAACTTCTCCTCCAAGCACTTACATTCTGTAATACTAGGGGTGACCTCAACTGCAAAAGCTACCTTTGGGGGCCAACAGACTCAAAGCACTCCGAAACATTCGAGGGTTTTCTTCTCCAAAACGATCTTACATGTATCAATCCTCCAGACCATGATCCAACCTTCGTTAGTCGCAAGGGGACCTCTCACATTGACGCCACCTTTGTCTCCTCATCTCTGTCTGACAAAATACTCAATTGGAAATTGCTCCCTTTGAATTTCCTTGAAGGCCTAGACCATCGGCCAATTCAATTCTCGCTTTCAACACCTTCTCTCCTGGCTCCCACCCCCCAACTTATGATTTCAAGAAAATAGACAAAGCCCTTTTCAAATCATTGTTTGAAGAATCACTCCCTCTGATAAATGCAAAATGGAACAACTTCAACCTCCAATCACCACAAGACATTGACTCTGCAATTAAGGATCTCTCAGAGTCCATTTTCTTAGCTGCCACTAAATCCTGCACACTGAAACACCCGTTCACTATGAAAACCTGGTGGACCTCGGATCTGGAATCTTTGCAACGGAACCTGAAACTATCTCGTAGGAGGCACTCCAAATATAGGACTCTAGACACGAAAAACGACTTTCTAAATGCCAGAACTGCATTCACTTGAGCAATCAGGAAAGCGAAGCTAACTTTCTTCAAACACAAAGCTGAAAGCCTAAACAACCCCTGGAAACTATACAAATATCTGGGGAAAAAGCGCAACACAGGTGCTAACATCACCTTGTCTGACGAAAACGGAAATCCCATAGCATTAGACCCAAACCTGAATGCTGACACTCTCCTTCATCGCTTCTTCCCAGACGACAACAAGCGCTGCGAAAATCTTTACCATTATCACACTCGCACCTATGTCAACGATTTTCTTAGCACTCCACCAAACAAAGATGACGCCCCAAAAATATCCATTCAAGAAGTCAAAAACGCCTTCCTTGACATGTCACCTTTCAGCAGCCCGGGTCCTGATGGAATCTTTGCAGCTCTAATCCAGTGGAACATTGACATCCTAAGCCTCCCCCTAGTCTCCCTTTTTCAGTCATGCCTGGACATCTCCTACTTCCCAAAATCATGGAAAGAGGGAACACTCTTAACCATTCCCAAAGTCGACTACCCAGACAAAACCAGTCACAAATCCCAAAGACCAATTACTCTCCTCTCAGTCCTAGGGAAGGGTTTGGAAAAAATCCTCCTGGAGCGATTTCTATTCCATGAACAATCTTCATCTCTCTGGTTCCACGAAGCCCAACAAGGGTTCAGAAAGCACTCAAGCACTGACAAAGCATTGCTGGCACTAAAAATCCAACTTGAGAAGGACAGAGTAGTTGGCGAAGCCACAGCACTCCTCAAACTAGACATACAGTCAGCATTTGATCTGGCCTGGCACCCAGCCATCCTGCGAAACCTCATCAAAAAAGGCCTTCCCTCCATTTACGTTCACCTCATAGCCAGCTACCTAGCAGACAGGTCAATTCAAATCTCTTTTGGAGGAGGCCACGCCAAAAAATCACTAACTCTCTCAACTCCCCAAGGAGCAGTTCTCTCCCCATTCCTCTGGAATATCTTCCTAGATCCCATTCTTCACAAACTCCAAAGCTCCCACCCGGAATTGCGCATCTCAGCTTGGGCCAATGATGTCATCTTAGCCTTCAACTATCGCTTCACCAACCCTCAAATTGCAAAAAACACTTGTTTGCTTGCTTCATAACATAGCAAAAAAAACCC
>CAINFV010000189.1 GCA_903848235.1 Chlamydiia bacterium
AAACATTCCTTGGGCTGCGACACCCTGCTACTGCTGTTAGTGGATGAGTTAAGACTCTTACGGAGTCAACGAAAGTTTTTAACTCAATAGCTAACGAGTAGCACTATAAAATGTTTTTTGTCAAATATTTAGTTAAATAGGATGGAGGTGTGTATAGGGAATGAGGGTTTTGTATGCATGAGGGGAATGTTGTGTATAGGAATGGCAAGTTATTGCTATACTTGGAGTAAGTTTACATAAGTCGACTAGGGGAACAGGCAGAATTTTGAGGAAAGCGTCGAATGGAAAATAAAACATCAATAATTAGAAGAACAATTACAGACCAAGAGAGGGTATTGACAGATGCACTTCAAGGCAAGATAACAAATGAAATTGGGGAATTTATATTAAGGAATGGAGATAAATACGATAAGGCTTTTTTAGGAGATTTAGTTATCAATGTCTTGGCTAGAACTGTAACATATTATCATTTTTATGAATTTGGAGATAATGAAGAATCTTTGGGAACATTTCATGAATTAACTACGTTGCTTTTGAAGCAAATGATAGAGACTAGAAAGAAAATTAAAGAAGGTTATGGCAGAAAATGAGGATAAGTAATTACTGCCATACATCCCAGTCCCAAGAATAACTGTCTTTATCTAGCTTTCTCCTGAAGCAGTTTTCAACCCATTTCACCAGCTCTGGATCAAACGAATCAGGGCGTTTGGCTATTGAGACACAATCAACATATGATGGGAGACTCCAGAGGACTCGAACATTCCCTTGGTTCCCATCGACCATATACAAAGTCTTGGTGTAGTTGCTGTATTTCCCCATCATCTCAAAGGCATAAGGGGGGGTCTGGCGGGCTATAAAATAGTTCCGAAGAACATTATCAGCCCAGAATTCTTTCTTGGTTAGGACAAAGACATAAAATGGGGGGGAATATATCTTCATCCCAGAATTAATGACCTCCTCCATCTTCTTAGCAAAGTCTGCCCCAAAAGAATCTAGGACATCCCCAACAGTTTGGACAGGCTGAGGGACAGACAAGATATCCAGGACGGCCTGCCCTACCCTCTGCCCCTTGCTGCCAAATCTGTTATAACTGTATCTATCGTCAATAGCCCCCATTATTTCCCCCTAGCCCCTTTTCTCATCGAAATCCCCATGCCAGAAGCTTTTTTTATAGCTCCTGGCTTCTTGGATAACGACACCTGATGAAAGAAGGCTTTCTCTCCTTTCTTGAATGTCGTTGAGGGGAAAGTGGGATGTTTCATAGGGTCTTTTAGGCCTGTGACCTTAGATTTTCCCATTACTTGCACCCTTTTTTGCTCATCGAGGCCATCAATTTCTTGTCGTCCTTGATGCCATGTTTCTGCTCTTTAATGTCTTTCTTCAGATGCTTTGTGACTTTCTTGCCTGGCATGGCTGCTTTGAGCATCTTCCCAAAGGTCTTTTCATCTTGTGCCTGGTCGTTAATTCCTCTCATTTTTTCCCCACTCTTTAAATTCAAAAGAATTTTCTAATTCATTTCCCCATATATCCCAACCAGGGGTTGATTGTCTAGCAAATAGTTCAACTCTTGAAACGTCGCCATGAATTGAAGTGATAATATCTCGAAATTCTGCTGGTTTTTGAGAATGATTATTCTGCCTCTTGAACAAGAACCAACAAGTGTCAGATCTTTTTATTGTTGTGGGATGTCCTTTTCTACAGTACAAAAGATGCTCTGTAGTTTGGCAAAAAGCCCCTCCAAGGCCAAGACCCATAGGTTTTTTAACCCAGGTTAGGAGGCAAGAAGGTTTGAAACCCCAACTTCTGGCGACTTCGTAAGTTTTTTCAATGTGTTTGTTAACTGTCCAGAGATAAAGAGCACAATCTTTGTCTGATATTTGTTGGACTGGAAGACTTTTGATTTGATCAATAGTTAATGGTTTATATGGAATATCTTCTCTTCCATTGGTTTGTCTATTTCCCCATCTCCTCTTAACGCCCACAGTTCGATCATGAACAAAAGTAACAGGCCAGGGGGGATCTGCATAAATAATTTTATACCTCTTCCCCTGAGCCTCTAGTTCTTCCATTTTATCCTCAATATGGTGCTGGCAACTGTCTAGGAGGTTCTTTATCCC
>CAINFV010000190.1 GCA_903848235.1 Chlamydiia bacterium
CAAAGCTGGCTTTGTTGTCGGACGCCCATGCTGCTGCCTCTAGAAGAATTTTGCTGAGTGATGTTATTAATTTTTCAGGGTTGTGTCTGTTAAACGGGAAAAGAAGGAAAACATCATCTGCCCACGCAAAAATCTCTACAGGGTAGGTTGACGAAAGCTTTTCTAATTTGACGAGAAGAGTGTCCAAAAATATATTCCATAGGAAGGGGGAGAGTACGGAACCTTGAGGTGTAGATCGAGTGAGAGTTTTTGTTGCAGAACCACCACCGTAAGATAGTGAGATTTGTCGATCTGACAAATAGCTTTGTATTAGACGAAGGTATTGAATAGGAAGGCCTTTGTCGTGGAGGTTTTTGAGAATGGCTGGATGCCAGGCCATGTCAAAAGCTGCAGATATGTCGAGGGACAGTCCTGCTACTCCAAGGTTGCTGTTTTTTAGTTTCTTGTCGATTTGGTTTCGTAAAGCTAAGAGAGTTGCTTCTGTGCTCGAACCTTTGATGAAGCCGCGCTGGGCTCTGTTGCACCATCCTTCCGGTTTTAGGTGAAGAAAGCGTTCTAAGAGAATTCTTTCAAAGGCTTTACCGAGAATAGGGAGTAGGGTGATAGGTCTTTGTGATTTGTGGCTTGATAGGTCGGCCTCTGCTGATTGTTTGGGGATAGTTAAGAGGGAACCTGATTTCCAAGAAATTGGGAAGTATTCAAATTTTAGGCATGCTGAGTAGAGCTTAGCCAGAGGCGCTGCTAATATGTCAAGATTCCAATTGAAAAAAGCTGCTGGACACTGGTCTGGCGTGGCTGCAAAGGGCTGAGAGGAGTTAAAGGCAATTTTGACTTAATCTTTTGTAATGTCTGGGATCAGGTCTTCCCCCACAGAGTTGTTCAGGATTTCAAGTATTGCAGCTCTGGTTTCCTGGTGAGGGGCTAGATCGGAATGCATGCTGTTGTGTGGAAAAAAGAGGTTCAGCATCTGCTTGGCATTTTTGTTGGGGTCAAAGATTGGGTTTCCGTTAATGTCGTTTACCGTGATTCCTCCCATGCAAGATCGTTTGCGGCTTAATATTTTGTAAAGTTTCCATGGCTTGTCCACTTTGTTGCAGAGCTCGCTAAAAGATTGTCTTTTTGCTTGTTTAGTGAGTGTGCGAGGTTTTTTCGACATGGTGAGGAAGTTAAGTTTGTCGTTTGGGAGTCCAGATTTTCGATATTTTTTCCTTGCTTCTTCTTTGGCAATGAAAGCTGTTTCAAGATCGCTATTCCACCAGGATTTTGTGGAGTGAGCAGGTCTAGCTTTGTTGGAGACACTATCACTCGCCGTGCTGCTGATTAGTTCGCTGAGTTTGTTTCCCCAGCGTTCAATGTCCTTGGCACAAGAAAAAGTAGTTTGATTAAGAGACAAGCAGAAAGAGTTTAGTTTAGGTAGAAGGCGTTGTCGAAAGTCATCTTTATCAACATATTTAGTCCAGTTGTGGCTATTTGGTGCCCTGAAATGTAAGAGAGAAGGAGGTGGCTCTGTGGTCAGAACCAAATATGTCTAGTTCCAGAATTTCCCAGGCTTGCAGTTTGTTTGCCAGGTTAGCAGAGCAAAAAGTCGCATCAATAAAAGAGGAGCCCGATTGGGATTCAAAGGTGGGTATGTCAGAGTCCTGGTTTAAGAAGTGCATGTTGTTGGCGGACGCAAAACTTTCAATGAATTCACCCCTTCCGCAGAGTGTAGTGGAGTTCCAGGCAGGACTGTGCGAATTCAGGTCTCCGCTGATAAGTATTTGGTGCGAGTTGAAGGCGCCAAAGCGAGAGAGCATTGCTTGAGGGATGGCAGGATTATCGGGGTTGGTTGGGTCGTGGGGAATATATATTGATGTGAGTAAGACAATTTTCTTCCCTAAGCTTACTCTAGCTATAGCTGAAGCTAAGTCGAAATGCGAAAGTTGGG
>CAINFV010000191.1 GCA_903848235.1 Chlamydiia bacterium
ACCGTCAAGCATGAATATGGCACGTCGATCATTCAAAACGTACCAGTGCTTGCTGAATTCATCGCCTCCATGGGCTTGCCAGCAGGCGTCCCCATTTCGACAGAGGACGATACAAAACATGCCTTTTTGTACTTCTTAACATCACCGACGACGCTGGCAGCACAAGGATTTTACGGCATCTCCGAAGACGCAGCAACCTCGTTAGCCCTCTTCCGTGCTGTACAGTTTCCTTCGCTTCTCGGCGGCCTTCCTATGCCTACAGATGATGCAACGTTTCTAGCGTATCTCGCCTTTCTACTCACCCCAGCAGCATCACCTTCTGGCACAAGCGGTCTTGACATTGCGCAATTCATGGAAGATGCGATCGTAAAGATCACTGGGTCACCATTGACAAATGAGATAATAACTCAGTTTCGGGCATATCTAAGCTTGAAAAGCGCTGATGCCATTCCGAACAACGATGCCTCAAAAGCCAGCTTCATGAGCTTTTTGCAGGGAAAGCTCTCTGCTGTCGGAAAGTCTGAAGCTGCCAATGCTATCTCTCCGCATGAAGAAGAAGTTCGACAAGTGCTGTTTTCAGCCTTTAGCATGGTTATCGAGATGATGAATACCCTGCAGCAGACCGCACGTGTTGAAAGCTCAGCATTACAGATCTATGCAGAGTGGGAAAAAGAATACACGAATATAATCGCATCAACACCTATCTATGGACCGACATCGCAAAACCTGATTGTTGCGAATAGCACAGATTTTGGAAAAACAACCCTAGGACAAGATGGCGTCACAGTTCGACACGTGACCTCCTGGCTCTTTGAGCAACTACAAACGTCCGGCGCCACCAGCGCTACTTTTTCGGTCAGCAATCCAACTTCAATTTCAGACGGCGGTAACCCTGGGTTCCCAAGCTTCCTTATGACCAAAAACCTGGACGGATCATATACACTTACTATGCGGGCGGCAAATTCCGATGATGCGGGAACCTTCACTGATACGTATATCGACCTGCTATCTGTGTCTTCTACCCCATCTGCCATAATAAGTGGCCAGGAAAAAACCGATAGTCTCATCAATAGTTTACTGTCCAAAATGACAGCGAACTGGAATTCGAATACCTTTGTCAATCCTACGTTTAACATGTGGACCAACAACTACCGGAGAAACGATGATGGCGATTTATATATATACAGCTCTTACCTACAACAAGGCATTCCTTCAACAGCTCTAAAAGCATACTGGTCAGGAAACACTACCGTTACCTTCCCTGTGGTAGGCGACAATGTGCCATATGGCGATGACTCGCTCTGGGCTTGGGGATGGGAAGCCGCATTGGGAAACCAATCCGACACTATGCCACACAATCCTTCTATAAAAGAGATCGCCACGATCTGCGTCAACCAAATACAGTCTAACAATCTATCGTCTTACACATGGACGACACCAGGCTACTATTATTCTATATCTGACTCAAAAAATAGATACTGGATGTACAGAGTGACAAAAACCGCCGACGGTCAGTATTACTTCACATGGGGCAAAAAGGATCCGAGCGGCGCGCACGAAACCTGGGCGGACTTAGGCGATCATGGCACAGGATATTTTACCGTCACGCAAGAGCCTATGCTGACAGCTACCACAGGATTTTGGGGGCCATGGAACGATCCTGGAGCTGGGGCATGGCCAGAAACCGTCCCATATCCAGTGAGCTATTCTAAAGCCAGTCTACAGGCCGTCAGGTCGCAAGCAAATTCCTATGTAGGTGAGATCAACGCTCAGCTGCAGCAATACATCCAAACTGCCCAAGCCCGAAAGTCGAACATCGACAACGCCATGAAAACAATGCAGA
>CAINFV010000192.1 GCA_903848235.1 Chlamydiia bacterium
CGATGTTTCCTTCTAAAGTTTCTGGAGGTAGCCAGTCAGCTTGTATGTATGAAACGCAAAGCCAGCAAAAGAAAAACGCATATTTCAGAACCCTATGCATCTTGTTATCTCCTTTATAAAAACCTTAAGATTCAATCTTGTTAAAGCAATTTAATGATCGCAAAAGAAAGATGCTTCTTGTGAGCCCTGAAGTTAAATTTTATGCAGATCCACCGACGCCACCACGTTGCATAACACAATCAATCTATATTTTGACTTATACTGTCGTTTAGCATGGTTTTGTGAAAAGCAGCAAGAGATAAACTCAAAAAAAACAGCTCCTATAGCAAATAATGGGCTTGTTTTTTTCGGAATCGAAGATGGGGGTTTCAGTCCCTAGGGCAAAAAACCAATTCTTCAACTTGTTTGGGTATAATGCCAGAAAAGTAGTCGTTGGATGCTGGCTCGGGAGCATCCGTCCCATTGTTCAAAGCGACATTCTTCGACGGCCTGTGCCAGTGCTTGTAAGCTCACCTTCTCTTCACCTTTTCCAATGAGCATATCAGCATCCTGAAGAATGGCCATAGTCCGTGCTTGTTCTTGCGGCGTTACTGCCCATATCTTCCCTGCAACATGGCATAAGGATCTGGCGAAGAGGAAGTCGGTATTTGTGAGGAGCTGCAGCAGTCGAAGACTTGTGTCCATGAGTCGGTATTCTTCCCACGTCGTCGAGAGAGTATCTGGCTCTTTGCTCTCTAGAAGATGGTGGGAAACGGTGATATGAGCTTCGAAGAGACATGCCATGATCTCACTCTCGTGGGCAACACCTCCGCGCTGTGCCATCCACGGTTCTAAGAATCCGTGAAAGATCATCTCTAAAAGAGAGGCGATTTTTTCGGACGTTTTCTGTCGAGCCTTTTCCACTATCTGGAGAAACTTCCGATCTTTTTCTTTTCCCAATACCATCTCTGCTTCTCGGCTTTCCTGAGATGAGAGGGGGATGACCTTCTGTAGGTCGCACCGTGTGATGATGATCGCTCGTTCGCTGGCGTCAATCTCTCCTAATGACAGGCGAAGGAGGGAGGGGATGTCAAGGTGCTGCTCTCGACCATAGGGGGGTTTTCCAACGAACTGGTCGATCTTACGATGGATTTCTTCAAGATGACCCTGTCCGAGGCCTCGGCATTCTTTGGAGGGATCAAAAACAAAGGCCGCCAGCTCTCCTACCGTAGCAACGCCGATTCCTCGTGCCGCCTTAGCGGCAAACGGTGTTAAATTCAACGAGGCGATAGGTTCTAAGAGGCGAAGAGGAGTAATGCCACCGCCTTTCTCTGGAATTGGAAGATGAAGCTGCTCTGTGGGAGAGGCCACGGCGGTGTTGTAGGCGGCAGAAGGGGATGTCATAGGGGATGCCATGGGGGGTATGTTGCTCCTAAAGGCTTGTGCACAACGTCGGCCGCCACCGATGGTAGAAAATTGCCCGCCATCAATGATTACATCTTGATTTGCCCGTTTTTACTGCCTCTGTTATAGTCCGATTAACGTCTTATGGTACATGGCTTTATTGCGAAGGGCTGTTGTTGGTATGGCTCGTTGTAAACTCGGGCTAGAGTTCTTTATTGTATGATGGCCTTAGGCTATAGGACAAACACAAAAACGAAGAGTTTTTGTCAACCGCACACACCCCTAAAGGTAGGGGCTTGAGGGGAGAAATCTCCAAAGGCGGTTGACCAGACCCCTCGGGTATCCGAAGGAGACGATTTTGTGGAATGGCAAGGGGATCCTTGCCGAAATAGGCACTCCGGGATGCGTTGCCAGTTTCGGACTCTGCGGTAAATGTTCATGCTAGGGCGAAGCGTAAACCCTGAAGGATATTTATAAAAACCCACAGAAGACGAGGTCGAGGCGAACTTTATTCAGGCCCGTAAGGGCATTTTGGGAGTGGAAACTCTCCCATTTTTAACACTTAACTTAAGGAGCGAGGCTTCCTTCATGACCTAAAGGTCACGGTCTTTAGCCTCGTCGAATTGATGAAGTCAGTTGCTAAAAGAGTTGTCCTCTTCTTGCTGCTCAACGCAGCGGTGATCCTTACGGTCTCTCTGCTATTGAGCTTTTTTGATATTCGTCCATACCTGACGGGTGTGGGCATGGATTACCAATCCCTTCTCATCTTTTGCCTTATCTGGGGTTTTGCTGGGGCGCTGATCTCCCTTGCGATGTCACGCCTGATGGCAAAATGGATGATGGGCGTTGAAGTGATAGATCCAGATACGACCCAGCCGCTCGAGCGTCAGCTGCTCGCTACCGTCCGTCAGCTTGTCAAACGAGCAGGGCTTCCCAAGATGCCAGAAGTTGGTGTCTATGAGTCTGACGAAGTCAATGCCTTTGCCACGGGCCCTAGCCGCTCACGAGCGCTGGTGGCTGTGTCATCGGGGTTGCTTCGCAGAATGGACTGGACAGAGATCGAAGGTGTCTTAGGTCACGAGGTGTCTCACATCGCCAATGGTGACATGGTGACGATGACGCTGCTTCAAGGCGTTGTCAACGCCTTTGTGATGTTCTTCGCCCGCGTGCTTGCCTATGCTGTCACCAGTATGACACGCCAGCGCGATAGCGATTCTCGTCCGTCTTTTCTCTACAACATCCTTGTCTTTGCCTTTGAGATTGTCTTTATGATTCTTGGTGCCATCGTCGTCGCGACCTATTCCCGCGCTCGTGAATACCGGGCCGACGAAGGTGGGGCGCGTCTTGCTGGAAAGCAGGCGATGATCCAAGCGCTCACACGCCTTCAAGCGGTGGTGAAGATCGAAGATCCTCGCGCTCAGCATACCTCGTTCCAGGCGTTTAAGATTTCAAATCCTGGCGGTATGCTTCGGCTCTTTTCTACCCACCCACCCCTTGAAGATCGCATCGCGCGTCTTGAAGGACGATCCTCGTAGGGCTTAGATAAAAAGCCAATTTTTCAACGTGTTTGGGTATACAAGCTCTCTGGTCATGAAGAGAGCTTGTCGTTGAAATCTCTGTACTTTTGGAAATTTAGCTTTCTGGAGGCTTGTGCAAAAAGTTTTTCGAATCAAATTCCTGCCAGGAAGCTAAAACCTGAGCTATTCCTTCGTATATCTTGAATGCACCCGGATTTGCTTGTGCTGCAAGTTTTTGCGAACCTTGAAACCATGTGTTTCTTTGGAGAAAAGCTAAAGCTGCATAACATTGCTGACGTTCTTCAGTCGATAGGAACATAATATTTTCTGTTGCTTCAGATAGTGTTTCTACGAGTGCCCCCAGGGCCTTCTGATTAGAAATTCTTGTCGATTTTTTTAGATTACTGTTGCGTGAAAATTTGTTTTTTTGTCTGCATAGCTACCTTTAACCGAATGGAGGAGCCATGCCGAGTAGAAAAAACACCGACAGGAAGTATCAAGA
>CAINFV010000193.1 GCA_903848235.1 Chlamydiia bacterium
ATCCTGAATGTGTTGGCGATCCTTGAGAATACATTGAAAGAGATTTCACGACGCGACAAAACGATACCGAACGCGCTGCTACTCCACCCCTTGGCGAGAATCAGTCAGATGCTTGAATATCATCGGTATCGCTCTTTCCCAGGCCGTGAAGAAGTTGAAGCAGATCTCCGGCGTATTGTGGCTCATTTCCTCGTGTTGGAGGGAGTCTCTGGCCGATTTGTAGAGGGAACGGAGGCAATGGATAGTGAGACTTCTTTTAATGAAGGCTTGCCCTTTAAGCCTAAGACTTGACTCCTAACCTATAAAACGAGAATTGCTCCTTGTGTCGTATCACAGAGGACTGCTCGAACTGAAGAGGGTCTGCGCAATGGAATCTTCCTTGAATGTCACAGAGCAAGATCGTGAATATATGCGTGAAGCATTTCGGTATATGCGTCAGGCAGGGCTCATCGACAAGACCGGCGGCCCTTTTGGTGCAGTGATCGTCCAAGATGGCAAGGTCATCGGTGCTGGCGGCAACACGGTGATCAGAGATTCTGACCCTACCGCTCATGCCGAAATCAACGCGATTCGTGCCGCATGCCGCGCATTGCATACCGTGAACCTTGCTAGAGCTATTCTCTATACCAGTTGCGAATGCTGTCCTATGTGCTACGCTGCCGCATATTGGGCACGCATAACCAAGATCTTCTATGGGGCATCGTGGACTGACTACAACGATATCTTCGATGATTCGCAAATCTGCCAGGATAGTACAAAGCCCTATCCTCAGCGCCTTCTTATGCCGCAGCAGATTCTTCGAGATGAAGCTCAAAAAATCTGCACCGAGTTCAGGGCTATGCCCGACGGCGCACGCTACTAATAGTGAAGCAAAGCATCACTCACACTTGCTGACTTTAATGATGTCCGAGATGACTTGCCCTTGCATATCATGGACAATTGTCCCTTCAAAAAACGATCGTTCGTCAAGGATGTGAGGCAGTACTTTGCGAATAAAGCCAATGATGTTGTGAGAGTAGATTTCCTGGACTGGAACCCATTCCAATACTCCCTCGTCACAGTTAAGGACTCCCTCTTCCGAACATTCGCCAGTGTAGGCGAACAGAACCCACGAAGAGGTTCCTCCATCGACGATGGTTTTTAAGATTCCCTTCAATCGAACGTTGGATGGTTTAAGTCCCGTCTCTTCATAGATTTCCCGGTGACACGAAAGGTGGATATCCTCCAGAAAATCGGTCTTTCCACCAACTCCCGTGGTCATGTTTTTCATAGGATCTTTGTTCCGATGAAGAAGAAGAATCTTTTTTTGTTGTTTGTCTTGAAGAAAGCAGACATTTCCGACTGTGATTTTTTTCTCCATAGGAGGTCTCCTTTAGTTGAGAATGGCTGTTTTAATGAAGCGCTGACTCTGTCTCATTCCAGGACAAATAAAACAAAAAAAGTTTTGCACAGAGAAGTCCTGATTGTCAATTAGAAGGGGCTGTGTCGACTCCATTTCGCATTCCAAAATCAAGCATTAAACAGTCCGTTTTGCTTTTTGCTGCTGATTTCTCGAATGTAAAAATCGAGCAGCAAATCGTCAAATTGGCTATTTGCTGAGCCTTTTGCAAAAGGCTCATGGCATCTCTCTTTTTTTGTCTGACTGGACTTTCTTTGAATAAAACAAAACAAAAGGGAGGTATACATGGGTAAAATACTTTTTATCAAGGAGGCCGTAGATGGGGCTTCGAACAAAAGCAGCGGTGGTCAGGCAAGTCGGAGGACGATTTTCCTTTGAATATGTCATCCTCGACGATCTTCGTCCTCATGAGATCTATGTCCGGATGTTAGCCTGCGGAATCTGTCACTCAGATATTGCGGTACGCGATGGCCTGATGTCCTATCCCTTTCCCTGCGTCCTCGGCCATGAAGGGGCTGGCATCGTCGAAGAGGTGGGAGAGAAGGTGTCGCTTCTATCCGTTGGAGATAAGGTCATTCTGTCATTTGCCTCCTGTGGCAGATGTCGCTTCTGTCGATCCGGACGCCCTGCACGGTGTATCGCTTTTGATGAGTTAAACTTCGGTGGCTCTCGTCTGGACGGATCGCCGACGATGTGGGATGCTACAGGAAAACCATTGGCAGGACATTTCTTTGGGCAGTCTTCCTTTTCCTATGTGAGCCTTACCCACGAGCGAAATGCCATTCGCATCGTGGCGACCGATGATGAGCTAGCGCTGTTTGCTCCTTTAGGATGCGGTCTGCAAGCAGGAGCAGGAACGGTGCTCAATGAGCTGCGACCACAGGCAGGGGAGTCAATTGCGATTCTTGGCATCGGATCGGTTGGTTTAGCTGCGGTGATGGCGGCGAAAATTCTAGGTGCTCATCCTATTATCGCTGTTGATGTGGTTGTATCACGTCTTGCCCTGGCGCAGAGTCTTGGGGCAGATATAACTATCAACTGCAAGAAGCGTCCTCTGCTCAAAGCTGTCAAGGAACATGTTAAAGATGTCAGGTATATCGTCGATACGACAGGAAGCTCTACTGTGATCAATCAGGCCTTGGAATTTTTGCACCCACGAGGGAAGATCTCTCTTCTGGCTGTTGCAGCAGATGATCATCCTATGCACGCTCCCACCACGTATCAAAAAGTCGTTGAGAGTATAGCGGGGGATAGCAACCCGCAGGTGTTTATCCCACGTTTGATCTCGTTGTATAACGAGGGGAAATTTCCTTTCGACAGATTGATCACAAACTATCCAGTAGATAAGATCAACACGGCAGTCGAAGACTCTCTTCGAGGTGTTTTTATCAAGCCTGTGCTTTGTTTTACTTAAACTGGACTTTAGCATTTTTTGGGCACCGAGTTCGCAGAGGGTTGTCTCTCAGACGATTGCATTTATCATAGATCGGCCTGGGCAGGCCATCTATG
>CAINFV010000194.1 GCA_903848235.1 Chlamydiia bacterium
GGCGGTAGCCCTCAATTAAATTAATTAACGCAGTAGCGGCCTCAGCCTTATCAAGGGCTTGCTCCAGGAAATCATCTATTTTATGGTCTAACGTCATTAGCTATACCACCATTACCTTTAAGTGTTCGGGGCCTTTCGATTTATATTTTGAGGCGGGAACGGAGTCATAATCGCGCCCCGGTTTGCTTTGCCAGCTATAGCTCCTTTGCTCTCTTTTATTGGAAAAGGTATACTTTCTTCTTAGAATAAAACAGAATTACTATAGTGTCAGTTTTTTATGGTTCTGTTTAGTTCTCGGGAGGGAAGTTTCAGTGGAAGCACCAACTGACATCGATAAATGTTTGGCAATCTTGGTATTGCGTAGAGCCGGTTGCTCTCAGGATGTGGTGGTAAGCATAATGCGTTGTGCCAAGTCGAGAGTAGGTGAGGTGGAGAATTGGTTTAAGCAAATACCCTACTCGATGGCGGTTGAAGTATGCAGTGAGACAGCTATCAAAGAAATGATAAGTTTAGACATTTTTACTTCTGACCAATTGGATAAAACGATTCTGCAGAAGGTGGAGCGGATTACGCCGGGTATTATTCTTCGATACTACCGGCCGGACCATCTTGTATCCCTAAGACAGCAGGAGACCATGGACCTAGCAGTCCGGCTTCGGAGCAGCATGTCGAATATCAGTGCGAAGGACTGGTCTATCTGTGGGCTTGCCGACACCGGCAGTTCTCCTCAGATTTCCGAGGCGGGCCTAAGTTTGGGGATGGATCGTGGTGAGTTGATGGTGAAGCTGTCAGTAGAGATGGATCAGTCCTTCCCACTTTTTATGGCCAGACTGAAGGCCTTCTTATCAGAGTCTGGGTCCTATGATCGGTGGCGGGAGTCGCTGACCGGTCTTGTTCGTATGTGCTGGAATATGGTATATGAAATCCGCGGCAAGGCCGAAGCTGCGACAGGTTTGTCTCTCAGCAAATACCTCTCAACGGGGGGAAAGGGGCATCTGACCGCGACGCCCAGGTACATTTATGAATTTGCCCTCGACAATTACGCATCGGAGAAGCAGCCAGTCCTGGAAATTCTCAAAAACGATCCCAAGCACTGGATAGTTGTGCCTGGAGGCCTTCCCAACTATATGCTCGCGATGGGTTCCAAAGATGAGATGGAAAAGTGCAAGAAAGTTACCGCTTCTCTGTCTGTCCAATACGCCAAAGATGAGCGCATTGGCGAAATAGTTGCCACGGCGCGGCAGGTGAAGGATCAGACAGCTCCGTTTCAATTGGCGCTATCTACAGTTATTAAAAAAGCTACTGGCGGCAGCTAATCATTTCATTTATTAATGTTCTTTGACCTTCTTGCCTTTGGTGTTGCGGGCTACAGCTAGCTTCCTTTCCATAACGAGATTATCTACGGGGCTGGCTATAGCATGGGCCTTCTTAATATCCACATTGGCCAACTCGCAATAGCGTCTGGTCATCTCAAGTGATGAGTGCCCCAGTATCTTCTGCAGGCTGAAAACATCGCCGTCGTTTCTAAGA
>CAINFV010000195.1 GCA_903848235.1 Chlamydiia bacterium
GATAGATGCCGAAGAAAAAGTCCGCAGATTCGATCGGCAAAAACAGACCTGCTACTAGAAGTAGGGCTTGTTTTTACCGACTCGAAGATGCGGACTTTTTCGATGGCAGGTATGCGACTTTCAATTGGAAACGGTATGTACCCAGCTCTGGGCTCTCCAAAAATCCGGCCTAGAGAATTATAATGTTCAGTTGAAAAAATTGTTTTTTTCCTTCAAAATGTATTCTTTATTAAACTATCTCGTTTGTTGATAATGTTGCAATTGAATGATCGTTGTCTCGTGTCTTGTCCCCACCGGTCTTCCTGCTCAGGATGTGTATCCTCAGCTCCCCTCATTCCGCAACGAGCAACATCGTATTTTCAAGCTCTCGGCCTCAGTGATTTTCATATCATCGCGCTCCAAGAGACAGGATGGCGTACACGAGCGAAGCTCGCCGTCCGCCGTCAACATGGCAACAGCTTGGCCTTGGGGTTATTTCGTCGAGGAACGCATGAAGTACTCCCAATCCCCAACTGCCTCTCTCACCACCCGAAAATCAATGAAGCAATAGCCGAGCTTTCAACACTTCCTCCCGATCTTGGATATGATGAGGCAACAGGGTCTGGCCAGCTTCGTTATGTTCAGGCTGTCGTCGAACGCGCTTCGCAGCGTGTCCAGATGACTCTGGTCCTGAATCTTCCATCGCTTCATGTACCAGAGGTAGGGGCATGGGAGCAGCGGGCTAAAGAGCTCTTTGCTCACAACACCGCGCTCTGGCACTCGTTCTGGTTGAACCTCCAGCCGCTTGCCTCTAATACGATTTTTGGTCCTCTGTGGCAGCATGTTGTTGGCGGCGATTGTATTTGGGAAACGCTCGCAGGATGTTCTATACCATTCCTGCCATCTCATTTTTCCCAAGCGAACCTTGAGATGTTCGAGCTGCTTCTCAAGGACCTCATCACCCTCCTCCCCCATGATGCACGCGTCGTTGAGCTGTTTGCTGGGATGGGAGTCATCAGCCTGGTCATCCGCCACCGATGCGCTGCTGTCACGGCCATAGAGCGTGATGAGAGTGCTGCAGAGGCCTTTTTCAAAGCCAGGCAACGCCTGCCGACGCATCTTCATCAAGGGATGAATTTTATCGTTGGCGATGCACAGATGTGCCATGAGGCACTAGAAGAGGCGACAACAGTTATTGTTGACCCTCCGCGAAAAGGGCTTTCACAAAGCCTTATCAGGGGTATGGCACAGGCACATTCTGTGCGGACCTTGTTGTATATCTCATGCCACTTTCCAACACTCCAAAGAGATATTGGAGAGCTGATGGAGCAGGGAGGCTTTCGGCCATCCTTTGCGCGATCATATGTCTTTTTTCCAGGGACAGACCAGATAGAAACGCTGGTACAGCTTATTCGGTAGAAAAGATCTGGGTGAGAGGATTCGACCCTCAAGCTTTTTTATTTATTGTCTGACCCTAAAATTTTATTAGTACTGGCTGGTAGTAGATAGTTTTCGCCGGTCACGATGTGCTTGCCGGTCTGGGATTCAAGTTCTAAGCGGGCGTTTTTGGCAATCTTCCCTCCTGACTTCGCGGCGATCTGATTTTCGGGCATGCCGGTGGCGTCAGTGGTTTCGGCAATTTGGCGGGTAGAGAGTTCGGCGAGGGCGGTGAAGATGAGTTCGGCTTCGCTCATATGATCACGCAGGTTCTGAGTTGTGAGTCCTTTTAGATTCTTATGGGCCTTGACGCTGACATCACTCCATTCCTGGTGTATCACGTTGGTAAGGATGGCGTATTCTTGACCTTTCTGGATGTCATGCGTAGCCCAGTAGTCGGTGAGTTTGTTGCGTGTCTCCTGTCCTGTCATGCGTTGCTGAATCCACTTGGCGCTGCGACCTTGTTTCTGCCATGTGGTGCGAGCTCGGTCGAGTGAGAGCGCTGGGTCAGAAATCTCCAGAATTCGCTCGTAGCCGACTTTGGCAAGCCATAGTTTTATCGGCTCGGCCTTGGGACTGGGAACGCTCTGTATAAGGCGCAGGAGAGTCTCGGCATTGGCAACGTCAGTGAGATAGTTTTTACCATCGGCGGCTGGCAATTTCAGTCGGTGACAATTTGTCACCGACTGACTTTCTTCCTTGCTAAGGCGTTCTTTCAGCTTGTTCCAATATTTTCTAGCTGTCTGGTAATCGGGCTGCTGAGTAAGAATTTGGATGATGTCAACGACTGAGAAAAACCAGGTTTCAGTTTTTTCATCGTAGAGGCGGCGGATTTTGTTTTGTTCAAATAATACGGGTAGAATTTTCATAGCAACCTCCTGATATTTTCCAGTACCTTTGTCTCTTCAAGCTGATAATTTGGGTGAAATTGGTTCGCCATATTGAGTAAGAATTTATGACGAGCAAAAATTATGGCAAGAAGTTTTTTTCATGACTTCGCTAGGCGGGAAAAACAGGTGCACTCGTCGTTGAATCTAACGAATAGGTAGCAACCTGGGTTTAAAAGAGAAAAGATCTGGGTGAGAGGATTCGAACCTCCGACCACTTACACCCCATGCAAGTGCGCTAGCCAAGCTGCGCTACACCCAGATAGAAAGAAGCGCTTAAGAAAAGCGTTCTTTGGAAGAAGACACATGCTAGCACGGCCTTTTCTTTGCCGTCAATTTCGATGGGCGCTGTCTTGCAACAACTTGGATTTTTAGAATAAGTCTGGTTGATTGATACCAGACATTCTGGAATTCTGTTGGCCCGAAGGTATTGGTAACTCGACTTATTCCTTTTCAGGCCGACAGTTGATTTGTATGGCATACCATCTATGAGGCGCTCTTATGGCTTTCATCCCCTTTGATCTCCCCCTGTCTTGGGCAGCACCACTCTCACAAGAGCTTCAAAAGCCATACGTTGTCCAGCTCAAAGCTTTCCTAGAGCAAGAGAAGTGGGCGGGGCATACGATATTTCCTCCCGACGATCAGATTTTCCAAGCCCTAAAACTAACGCCTTTTGACAAGGTCCGTGTTGTTATTGTCGGTCAAGATCCGTACCATGGCCTTGGCCAGGCTCATGGCCTGAGCTTCAGCGTCAAGCCCGGTGTCGCCATCCCTCCATCCCTCCAGAATATCTACAAAGAGCTGTCGCAAGATCTTGGCATACCTCCTGCTTCCCATGGCTGCCTTGTCAGCTGGGCGCAGCAAGGCGTCCTCCTCCTCAACGCTACGCTGACAGTGCGTGCAGGAGAGCCTCTCTCACATCATAAAAAAGGATGGGAGGAGTTTACCGATGCGATTATCGAAGCTATTGCACAACATCAACAACATGTTGTCTTTCTCCTGTGGGGCAAAAATGCTCAAGAAAAATGTCAGAAGTTTTCCTCTGCTCTCCATGCCTCTCATCTTGTCTTGACCGCCGCTCATCCTTCGCCATTCTCTGCCCATAATGGCTTCTTAGGCTGTCGACACTTCTCAAAAACCAACGACTACCTCAAGGCCCATGGCCTTCCTCCCATTAATTGGGCCCTGCCAACACCTGAGGGCGCTGTATCCGCCTGATCGTGCAGCGCGATAGAAAAATTTCATTGATATAAAGCTTTTTCGAGAATAGAGTCCTCGGGCGCGTCCATCACCCTACTATCAAGGCGGAGGATTCGTATGAGACCTCTTTTCTCGTTTTTCATTTTTCTTGTCACACTGTTGTTTCACCATCCTGTTTTCTGCCTTCAAGAGCAACCGGTTCGTTTGTCAGTTAATGACTGCGACCCTGACGGTGTAGTTTGTCGAAATGTTAACGTTACAACAGGGGAATTTCTCCTGTCAGAAACCGATGTGACAGTTCTTGGGCCAACGGAGCTGACAGTACAAAGATCGTATCGAAGTGGCGATGGATGGAGTTTTTTCCCCCATACGTTGCTTGTGATTGGAGAGAGTGACGAAAAGGCCGGATATACAACTGACGGCCGGTATATGGCATATGTAAAGGCGTTTTGTGGTGAGAAGACAGGCTCGATTCTTTCCTATTATGGGTGGCTGGCAGAAAAAAACGATGGAGAGCTTGGATGTTTGATGACTGGCCGCGTCAATTGTACGGGGAAGGAAATCAGTGGGAGAACGAATGTA
>CAINFV010000196.1 GCA_903848235.1 Chlamydiia bacterium
CTTCAGGCTTTTTGACGGGTGGCCAATGGTTTTTCTAACATTGAGCGACTATTGGACGGCGCTTTCTTATGATTGGCCATGTCGCCCGATATTGTTCGCACACAGCAAGAGTCTTTAAACATGTTCTTGTGAGGGTAGAATGAGGTTTTTTTCTTTCGCAATTGTTGGCCTACTTTGCTTGTGTTCGTGTTCGGAGAGTTTATCACTGTTGAGCGAGAAACAAACGACTCTCCTGGCTGGTTTATCGGGAGATCATACGTTTATCCAGGCATTCCCTTTCGATAAGTATAGGATTTGCGTTGTTCCTAAGCAGGGAAGCTTTTACCTCGATACCACAGATGATTCGATCAAAAAAGTTCTGGCTAGTGGCGAGCCATGGGAATACGAGACGGATCAGGTTATCTATCAATACACCAAGTCAGGAACGGTGGCGCTCGATATCGGAGCTCATATTGGCACCCATACCGTGGCACTTTCAAGGGCTGTTGGAGCTGATGGAGTGGTTATTGCCTTTGAACCTAATCCGAAAATCTATCGGGAGTTGTGCATGAACCTGATCCTCAATGGGTGCACAAACGTCATCCCAGTCCAATGCGCTCTTGGCGATCACGATGGTCAAGTCGGACTTTTGACCCCTGTTGCGTACAACGAAGGCGGAACGTATGTCGTTACTGATGGAGGTGGACTCGTGGCGCTTAGGAAGCTAGATGATTTCGGACTTCAGAACATCTCCTTCATTAAGATGGACGTTGAGAACTATGAGGAGATGGTGCTTGCTGGGGGGGAGGAAACAATTATGGCCTCCCGACCTGTCATTTTCCTTGAGATTCAGGGCAATGGCGAGCAACTGATTGCCTCAGGGGCAAACTGCGAGCAAAAGACGGAAGCCACTATTTCCGCGCTGAAAAACATGAATTACACGACGTCTGTCTTTAAAGGACTTGATTATCTCGCAAAACCAATGGAGTGTGGCAGCTAGAAATCTAGGCTGAGTTAGCGTGGTTGCGTAAATGAGAAAAGCGGATGGTTTATGTCCTTAATCGACCTTACCTCCAAATGTATGAAAAATTCTTTATCTTTTTTTGTATTCGCTGCCCTCCTTCTGCTGGGCTGCAGGCATCAATCGGACGAAAAACGTGCTGTTGAGATCGTAGAGAGGGAATTGTCGGTATCCGGCAACCTCTCTGCCCATCGACTCGGAGGCGGCTTTGGATCCGCAACGGTCTTTCTTGTTACCAATGATTCCCAAAAGTATGTGGTGAAATTTTTTGGAGCAAAAA
This sequence comes from Chlamydiia bacterium, assembly GCA_903848235.1. Classification (GTDB taxonomy): domain Bacteria; phylum Chlamydiota; class Chlamydiia; order Chlamydiales; family FEN-1388; genus CAINFV01. The sequence goes on from CAINFV010000196.1 coordinate 1,281, forward strand.
AAGGAGGATCGGAAATCTACAATTCGAAAATAGCCTCTGATGGAGGCTATGGTCCAAAAGTCTATTGTGCCGACCCATCACGAGGGATATTGATCAGTGAATATTTGTCCGGTAAAAAAATTTCATTCTACGACCTGGAGTTAGATCAATTCTACGTTGCATTGGCTCACCTGTTACAAAAAATTCATCGGGGAAAAGAGTTTATGTTTCCCTTTTCTAGATACGACGCCTTTGCTCGCATAGAGCGTGACGTGAAAAACTGTGCGTCAAAATGTGACGATAGCGTTCCTCTAGCCGACGTTGAACGTATAGTAACTACTATCCGCGCGGCGTTGTTACCTCACCAAACCACCACTCCTTGTCATAATGATTTGCATGGAGGGAATCTGATCTTTTTCGGAAATGAATTTAAGGCTATTGATTACGGAGATGCAGGGCCAGGGGATCCCTATTTTGATATGGCAACAGTGTCGGTATATTCTCTGGCCAACCAAGCTCATGAAAAGATTTTGCTCACCACGTATCTCGAGCATGAACCAACAGCTGTAGAGCGAGCAAAGCTGTATCTCATGAAACAGGTGGTGATGATAAAGTGGGCTTTTGACCGCTTGAGGGCCCTTTCACCAGAAGATCTTCTTCGCTACAACCTCGTACAAGCCCCTTCCACAAACGACTGGTTCAGGAAATCACTTGATGGAAAGGTCGATGTAGCTAACACAGAGGATTGCTTGATAACCTTAAAGGTACTTCTCAACCAAGTGTTTGAAAATGCCAAGTCTCAAGAATATAAGGATGCCGTAGCCATTTTAGGCTAATGGACTGTGCATATGGGAGAGTGAGATGTCTGATAATGATGCGAAGCGACTGTCGTTCCTTGACCGATTCTTGACCCTGTGGATTGCTCTTGCTATGGGTATTGGTGTGTTTGGAGGATATTTCTTCCCGGGGATCTGCACCTACATCAGCCGTTTTCAGGTTGGCACCACAAACATCCCGATCGCCATCGGCCTTATTCTGATGATGTATCCACCATTGGCAAGGGTCAAATATGAGCAGATTGGAAAGATCTTTTATAACCCAAAGATTCTCGTTCTCTCGCTGATTCAGAACTGGGTCATCGGCCCTGTTCTCATGTTTTTGTTGGCGATTGCCTTGTTGCATGGCTACACAGACTATATGGTCGGCTGCATTTTGATCGGCCTTGCGCGGTGTATCGCCATGGTGATTGTATGGAATGACCTTGCGAAGGGAGATACAGAATATTGCGCTGCTCTTGTGGCGTTTAACTCAGTGTTCCAAATCCTTTTTTTCTCGTTTTATGCCTATGCGTTTATCACGATTTTACCGACATGGTTCGGGATACAGAGTGCTGTCGTGAACGTTCCTATGAAAGAAATTGCCACGAGCGTTTTGATCTACCTGGGAATTCCATTTTTCGCGGGTCTTGTCACAAGAGCTATTGGGATTATGGCGAAAGGAGTGACGTGGTACGAAAACAGATTTATTCCAATAATCTCCCCGCTGACACTAACAGCGCTGCTGTTCACCATTGTGATCATGTTTTCACTAAAAGGGCGGATGATCGTGGAGCTGCCGTTTGATCTTTTTGTAATAGCAATTCCGCTTTGCCTGTACTTCATCGTGATGTTTTTTTTGTCTTTTTACCTTTCCTGGAAGGTCGGTGCCAATTACGAGCAGTCAGCCACTCTGAGTTTTACAGCTGCGTCTAATAACTTTGAATTAGCAATTGCTGTTGCCGTCTCTGTGTTTGGCCTCAACTCTGGTCAAGCGTTTGCTGCTGTCGTTGGACCCTTAGTTGAGGTCCCAATGCTCATAAGTCTTGTAAAAGCTTCGTTATACATCCGTTCGAAGATGAAGCTGGGCTGATGTTGGCGCGTACAGCCAGAGTGACTACGTAGGTCCTATATCAAAAACACTTTCCCATTTGATTCAAGAGCCATCTTAATGCTTTAAACAAGTTGAGTTTATCCGGTGGCGTAAGTATGATTTTGCAATAAAAATTTGTAGATCATATAAAAAGATCCCTTAATTTTTTTTATTTCTATAGGAGATGATCTTTCATGGCGTGCATGGAATCTTTTGAAGGATGCATTGGTGCATCTTTTGAGATGCTCGAGTGTTTTTGTTCTCATCGAATCTTAGAGGCCGCCAAAGAGTGTTCTTTTGAAGATAACCGCTCAAAAATAGAGGCTGTATGGAGTCGGTGTCAGCAGGATCTCGAAAGAAAAATTGATGAACACGCCAGATATCATTTGCAAGAACAGCCTCATACTGTCTCGGCGATTCGTAAGGCAAGCAAGATCAGTTCTCTCCACTCAAGCGTGTTGCTAGCCGTCGATTTTGTCCGTAGTTTCGCGTTACAAATGCTTGTGTTAAAGGTTGCTCCCGACCAGCAGATGCAGCAGCTCTCACCCCAGAGTGGATTCCAACTCGCTTCGCCTGTAGCTGCCGTAGGCGTGTATGTGAATTTTTTTTCCAAATTGTCTTCAGCCCGAACCCCTCAGTCAATTGAGTCTTTTTCGTATGTGCTTGAGTTTTTTCGAGATATCCCGTCTCTTCCAACAGAAGATTTTACTCATCTTCGGGTGATGGTTTCCTATGTTGTGAACTCTGTCTTCGAAATACAAAATTTGTCAGTTGAACAAATTAGTCATACTCGAGCTGTGCGTGAAGAAACCCTGCTGAGTGTTCTCTCTCGATTCGCAAAGGTTTATACTAAGCTTTTGGAGAATTCTCGGGTTTCGCAGGCTCTCGTCTCGTTACAAGCTCGACTTATGAAGAAGATAGCAGAATTATATGAATTGAGAGACAGACTTGATGCGCAGTGCGACTCCCTCCACCCAGAAAATCTTCGAGAGGTCTACAGAACTCGAGTCAAACTCTCGGAGCTAGAAATGGTCCTCCCAGGAGCCTTCGTCATAGCGGATGTTCTAGCCAGGGGCATTTTGTCATTGAAGACGGTCACAAAGCTCATCCACATGTCCTCTTTAGAAAAGAATGTTGCAACAATCATCCCTGAACTCGAGTCCTATTCATTGAAGCTCAAAGAAGATGGGGCAACAGATCTACATAGAAGGCATGTGGAACGTGTTCTTGTTAATCAACACAACTGTCTTGGTATCAGCCAATTTCTCAGTCTACCTGATGGTATAGCCCAAAAGATGTCGTCTTTATTTTCCAGGTGGAGTTCGAATTTTAACCTCCATTCTCTCTATCAGTATCTTGAGAATGGAGGCTCTTTTGACGTGTTTTGTGAGCTTCACAAGAAGAATCGGTTTTCATGTTGCTTGCCAAAAATTCTTTTGACGAGAGAATGGGTTTTGTTTTTCGAAAGTCTTTCTCCGGAACGGCTAGAGCTGGCACGAAAACATGGCGTGGTATGGATGGCGGCGGAGAAGGCCCTTTCTCTCCCTCTTTTTCAGCGCATCATTGCCGATGCTGAATACTACAAGCTTTTTTCTCAAATACGAGAAGTCAGTCTGTGGGGAGCATCCTTTGAAAAGGTGTTTTTGGTGCTTATAGGAGAGGGTCTTTTTGGAGAGAAGATAAAACCTTTTGAATTTGAGAATGTAGCAACGTTTCTATCGCATGATCAAAAGCTCCGACTCATTGAGAATATGTCGTCAGAGGCTCTGCCATTACGAGCTTTGTATGTTTTGGAAAATGAGGGGAGGCTTGAAGACCATATCTCCAATAAGCCGCTCACCGACGTTCCTCCAGAAGTTCTTATCCGCTTTTTATCAAGCTGGCCAATGGAGAAAGCGCTGGGCTGGCTTCAGGAATGCATCACAATATCAGAGGGGCTCGTCGTTCAGAAGAGGCTTCGCATTGATACACTTACAGCGGACCAAAAACGCGCTATTCTCGGCAGGTTTCGTTCCTTCGACGGTCGTGTTCAGCCAGAATGGATGAAAGTATTCAGAGTTCCTGATGAGGAAGCGTTGAACTGTCACCGAGTCCTCATCCCCACATCAGAAGAGACAGATGAACTGCATCTCCAATTGCAGCAACAGATTGATCCGAGAGATCCGACCTCACTCTTCCTTCAGGTTCTGACGATTATCCTGCCAGAGGAGTTTCCACAAGGTGTTGAAGAGACGTTTGACGTCTACCGGCGCATGGTCATCTATCTTCTTCTCTGTGCAAAGGAAAGCTCAGTTTGTGGGAGTAGGCATTTCTTGCGGTGGGGGAATGCATCTGAAGTCAGCGGCCTGTGTTGCGCACAGGATGGCACCTCTCTTGTGGCACGAGATGGAGAGGCATGCATCGCGCTCTATCCTCGAGGGGTTTTTGGTGATTTCTCTTTTGCCGTTCCGGCGTTTACCCTAAGACGTATCCTCGTTGAGCAGTGCAAATACACTGTGAAGACAGAATTCATGAATCAACTTCTTGATCCTAGTAATCCTCTGACCCATGAAATAGACAGAATCGCTTTGCATCTGCAAGAGCGATTCCCCACTCTGGTTTCCATCTGTCGTCGTCAACGTATAGGAGAGGATGTTTCTGACGGTGTTAGTGATGATGATGCGACCTTTTATGTTTCCTCCACAACGGGTGAATCGTCAGAATTTGGAAGTTCATCGAGTGAGTTAGAAGAGGAAGATCTCTTTTCTCAGATCATAGAACCTTCCCTCGAAAGATCTGCTGCAGCAGTGCCTCATGAACCTGCTGAATCTGTGCCAGTCGTGCGCATTGAACCTCAAAGAGATGTTGGATATGAAGGGGATTCTGAAGAAGAGGTGCCTTCCCCCTTTTTTCGCCCCCCACTGATTGAACTGTTAGATTCGCCAGGAGAGAGTATGGCACAAGAAATTGCTGTTCTAGAAGTGTCGACGACACTCTCGCAGAAGATCCAAAAACACTTTGCGTCCTTTCAGACAACAGCGGAATGGAGCTCCTCTGCAACCCTATGTGATCTTATCCGCTATCTGTATCGGCATTTTACAAGGGAGGATTCATTCTCTCATCTGTATGACGGGCAATCGCGTTCTGACAATGCCGCTTACTGTCTTCTTTGCGTGTTGCTCTTAAGCAGAATGTCGAAAGTTGAGGATATGACGTCGAGAATAACGGTTTTTCTGAGCCCTCTGACGCAGTATCGCATTTCCACCCTCAATCTTGCTTCCTATAGGGAACTGCCTGAAGATAATAGCTGGCTTCCAGAGGATCGTTTTCACGAGTACTGTGCTGACTATGCGCCGTTTACCCTCAGCCCCGTGACGCCAAATCGAAATATCCCTCCAATCTGCTTTGTGTCACTTGTACGTGAGATTCAACAGCTTTCAGATTCAGAGTTTTATGAGCTTTGTGAGCGAACGCTTCTCGCCGTGCGAAAGATGGAGCCATCGATGGCGACAGAGTATATTCAGGAGCATGCTCATCAGTGGACGGAAAAAAATCTTCTGTCTGTGACGGCGCAGATGAGCCTTGGCGATCTTCTCGAGCACTATATGTCGTTTGTATCAGATTTTATCCAGCCAATTTTTCCAGATGGAAAATACTACTTCAACCCCCGAGGGGCAGGTCAGTTCGAGCCAATAGAACGGGTGCCGCAATTCCTACGTGCAGAGGGAAATTTTGCAAGCGCCATATGCCATTTTTTTACTCCAATAGAACCTATAAGCCATGACGGAAATTGCTGTGTAGAAGCGATTCTTATCGCCCATCGTGGGTATATCGCATACCAAAAAACAGACGATGGCTTTTTTCTTCTCAAAAAGGAAATTCGTGAGTTTCGCGACGCTGTCGTACGGTATGCTAAGAAATATGAGAAAGAGCTTTCCACAGAGTTTTCTCAGAAAGATGTCTCAACTCTTATTCAAGGGTACTCAACCGCCGATCAAGATCTGTGGACGGACGACCTCGCTCTTATCTGCGCTTCTCGCTGTCTTCAACGACCGATCATTGTGTATGGCCGTTCAGGAGTGGTATTTACCACTGACGCAAGCGGACAGCTCACCCCGGCACGAATGTTTTCGATGGAGGATGTCACCAGAGGAGCGCCTATCCAGTTGATGTTCTGGGATAATGCTCACTATTGCCTTCTGAACAGAAGAGAAGAGTCGCAGTTATAGGCTTTTTCTTAAACGTTAAGCCGATTCTTGAACAAGAAAAGGTATAAACTTGGGCTGGTCACATCCTCTAGCCGCTTGCGATTCAATGATGATTTGAGGTATTGAAAAGCCACTTATCTCTTCTTTTTTGTGGTGGGTGAAAAAAAAGTCATGAATCAGGGGCATACGACAAAAACAAACGGAACGAGAAAAGCCCAGAACTGGGATTGCGATTATATACGCTGTCCACAGGACGTTCTCTTGCGTACGTTGGATGTCTCCGAAAAAGGGCTCTCTGAGCAAGAGGCAAAAAGACGTCTTGAAGTCTACGGATACAATGAGCCTGCCAAAAAGAAACAGGCGAGTATTGTTAGACAAATCCTCGCAAAATTTCTGAACCCATTGGTCATTGTCCTCCTCCTCATCGCTTCCTTCTCTCTCTTCTTTGGAGAGATGGTCAACGCTCTTCTCATCACTATCATGGCGCTGATCAGTGTTGGCTTAGGTTTTATTCAGGAATACCGTGCGGGAAAAGCAGCTGACAAGCTCTCTATGATGGTACGGACGACGGCGACCGTTTGGAGGAATGGGAAATCACGGGAAATCCATATCCAAGATATCGTCCCTGGAGACATTGTCGACCTGTTTGCTGGGGATATGATTCCTGCTGACATTCGAATTCTTACCTGTAAGGATTTCTTCCTCAATCAAGCGTCGTTAACTGGAGAGTCCTTTCCAATAGAGAAAACGCCAATTCCCCCTCAAGAGGTATCGAACGCTATCTCTTCGTTGAATAACATCGCCTTTATGGGGTCAAGTGTGGTCAGTGGAACAGCGCTAGCGGTTGCTGTGAAGACAGGAGGGGAGACTCGGTTTGGGGAGCTCTATCAAAAGCTATCCTCTATTAACATAACGACCAGCTTCGACAGGGGAGTGCAGCAGTTTACCATGCTGATGATAAAGGCGATGCTGTGCATGGTGATCTTCATCTTTGCCATCGTTGCCATCCGTGAAGGTCAGTTCTTAGAAGCATTTCTCTTCTCGCTGTGTGTAGCTGTTGGCTTGACGCCCGAAATGCTTCCTATGATTGTTACGATCACGCTCTCCAAAGGAGCTATCGCCCTGTCAAAGAAGGAGGTTATTGTAAAACGGCTGAATTCTATTCAGAACTTTGGGGCGATGGATGTGTTATGTACTGATAAGACAGGGACGCTCACCATCGATAAAATCGTCCTCGAAAAACATTGCGACGTGAGCGGAAATGAGGACGAAGATGTCCTACGCTTTGCCTATATCAACAGCTTCTATCAAACAGGCCTGCGCAATATCCTCGACAAGGCCATTCTCAAGCATGAGAAGCTGCTGATGAAACAGTATGAAAAGGTAGATGAAATCCCATTTGATTTCTCGAGGAAGATTATGTCCGTCGTTGTCAAGATAAACGGCGGCCATACGATCATTTCAAAAGGGGCTCCAGAGGAGATCTTCAAGCGTATTACTCGCTATGAGCTCGAAGGGAAGATTCATGAGGTTGACCCAGGGCTGCTGCTAGAATTGGAAAAGGAGTATCGTGTTTTAAGCTCTGATGGGTTTCGGGTGCTCGCTATCGCCTATAAAGAGATTAAGGACACAAAAGCTATCTATTCAAAAGATGATGAACGGGACTTGGTATTAAAGGGGTATGTCGCCTTTTTAGACCCTCCAAAGCCTACGGTGAAGAAGGCTATAGAGGCTCTTGTAAAGCTGGATATCGATTTTAAGGTTCTCACAGGAGATAACGAGTTTGTCACTAGGAAGATATGCAGCGATGTGGGGTTAGATGTAAAAACGCTTGTCACAGGAGATGACATTGAAAAAGCCACTGACAGCGAGTTGAAGGTGATGGTAGAACAGGCGAATATATTCACCAGGCTCTTGCCGCTGCAAAAAGAGCGGGTTATTCGCGCGCTTCATGATAACGGTCATATTGTCGGCTACCTAGGAGACGGTATTAACGATGCGCCGGCGCTGAAAGCTTCTGATGTTGGGATTTCCGTGAATAATGCTGTTGATATTGCCAAGGAGTCTGCTGACATCATCTTGCTGAGGAAGAGTCTGCTGGTGCTTCAAGATGGTGTCTTAGAAGGGCGGAAGACCTTTGGAAATATCGTGAAGTATATCAAGATGGGCGCTAGCTCGAACTTTGGGAATATGTTCAGCATGACGGGTGGAAGTCTCTTTCTGCCCTTCCTTCCCATGCTGCCAATACAGATATTACTCAATAACTTCCTCTATGACCTCTCTCAGATTGCTATTCCTACCGATGAGGTTGATGCCGAGTATTTGCTCAGGCCTCGGCCGTGGGATATTAGCTCTATTAAGACCTTCATGTTGATCATCGGGCCAATCAGCTCACTCTTTGACTTCCTGACTTTTTGGGTGATGTTATCTATTTTTCATGCTCCTGCGGAGCTGTTTCATACAGGATGGTTTCTCGAATCGTTGTGCACGCAGACGCTTGTCATTCATATCATTCGGACAGGGAAGATTCCGTTTGTCGACAGCTGGCCAAGCCGCTGGCTTTTGTTAAGCTCTATTCTCATCGTAGGGATTGGCATGTATATTCCCTATTCTCCCCTAGCCACCTATTTTGGTTTTGTGGCGCCTCCGCAGCGATATTTTGTGGCGCTTTTCGTGATTGCTGGCTCGTATTTCTATCTCGTGCAGATCGTCAAAAGCTGGTTTGTAAGGAAATTTGGGTTTGTCTAACAAGTTGTATGGATCAAAGCTGCTACCCTCACACCTTGGCTGCACAAGAGGGTGTAGGTCTCAATGGCCTTTCCTGTCCTGAGAATGTATACCTCTTTGATCCCTTTACTGATCAAATAGTCCTTCCTTACAGCTTCGACATTTAGGACTCCTAGGCGCCCTGTGCTGAGGATTACGGTATGGGGCAGTGGCGTGCTCGACAAAATGTAGTGATCGAGGTCTTTTTCTCGTATCCCTGGCCTGTGGTCCATTCCCTCGTCCTCGCTCCATTTCCAATCCCATAGAAGAGCTGTATCGGGTAGAAGGACGGCATCTCGCAAGACCTGGATGGTATTTCCCTGGCGAATGGTGATCTTTCCCCAGCCATCGGCTTCAATAGATGGTTGATGGCTTTCGGAGGGGAGTGATGTGGACATAGAATACTGCCTTCTTTTGCGAGGGAACCCAAGTTGCTAGCCTACTTTTTTTGAGGATCAACATTCAAGGTGTAAGCAACTTGGGTTATGGTGCGCCTTTTTGGAATAGAAAAAGCTTTTATTGCTTGTAATTGACCCTTTCCTTTTGGCGAAGTTGCATGTGAAATTGAAGGGGTCGTGTCTTCTGATCTATTTTATGCCGAGAAACATGAATCTTTGCGGGCGGCTCTTCTGTAGGTTGGAGCAGCTTTTTGTCATCATCTTCTACCCTAAGAGGAGGGACTGGATCGCTGGACCCTTCCGCTGGACGATTATCGGCGGGTAAAGACAGAGTACTGTCGGTTGCGTGAGGAAGAATCAATGGCTCTGCGATTTCCCCTGTTTCTTCTGATGGGATAAGCAAAGAGGCTTGTGCCTGGTATGCTGACTCTGATGCTTTGAGGTCTAGTTTTTCGCTCTCTTGCAGGAGGCCTTCTTCTATGACTTCACGAGGGGCTGCCGCCATTTCTTGGAGGGGGGCAGCAGGGCTTTGTATGCGCTCAGGAGGGACTCTATGCAGAAGTGCGAGTTCTGATAGATCAACGAGCAGCGCTTCTTCAGGAACACGTTTTGATGGATGCAGTTCAGAGTTTGTCTTTCGAATCAATTGGTTAAACGTGATACATGCCTTGGCGCATGCTTCAGGCATCTTTCCGTTGTACTCGTCGGAGGAGATAACGGTTAATAATCGAGCTTTAAACTCTTCTGTGGCCTCTTTTGGATGCAGCTGGCAGAGATACCCGCCCTTAAAACAGCACATGAAAATTTTCCTCAATCTGCCCCACTGATTGATGAGTTCGACGTTGGCCGTGACAACGCGTGCCGATGTCTCTGGTGTTTGAGCAAAAAGATGGATGGTAGCTAGGGACTGACTTAGTGTTGGAGGGGATGTTTGGATGAACATAATGTGTCTCCTGTTCATGCTTGATTATTCAGTCTATTCTTTTGCTCAAACAACTGCCTTCGGCAAGCTGCGCGCATTGAAAACCCTTTCATGCTCTTATATACCGCTTCCACTTGAAAGTCGCATACCTGCCATCGAAAAAGTCCGCATCTTCGAGTCGGTAAAAACAACCCCTACTTCTAGTAGCGGGTCTGTTTTTGCCGATCGAATCTGCGGACTTTTTCTTCGGCATCTATCCAACTTTCAACTGTCACCGATATAGAACAAGAATTGTGATCAATTGCAGAACAAAAGACGCGGAAAGGTTATGAAGTCGTGGAGATTCTGTACAGGTATTTTAGGATTTGTAAAAATGATCGGCAAAAAGATTTTTTAAACAGCAAGTTGAGCTGGAGCGTGAACTCCGACTTTCCAAAGAGGTAAAAGGGAGAGAGTGGCGCAGACAGAACAGATGGTGAGTGTGAGGAAGTACCCCTCCCATCCAAACGTTTGGGTAATGACCCCGACTGGGTAGCCTGCCGTAGCGGCTCCAAGGTAGGCAATACATCCGATGAATCCTGTAGCTGTAGCGGCAGCTTTTTTGTGCGACAGCTCTGCAGCAGCGATACCAATGAGGATAAGCGGCCCAAAGATCAAAAAGCCGATAAGAAAGATGAGGAATGAGTCTAGCAAGGGGACATTTCCAGGGGATTGGCTAAAGCCATAGATAGCGCCGATACTCATAAGGCAAAATAGAACGTTGACAGGGCCTCTATTTCCTGCAAACAGTCGGTCAGAAGCCCAGCCTGCCAAGATTCCTCCGGCAATGCCACCCATCTCAAACCAAAAGACGACAGCGCCAGCTCCGAGCTGGGTGTAGCCTTTCATTTCAACGAGATACAAAATGGTCCAATCGTTGATGGCTTGGCGAATCAGATAGACAAAGAAATACCCTATGCCTAGGACCCAGAGGTATTTGTTTGTTAAGACGTATTCAAACAGGATTTCTCGTACAGTGAGCTCTCTTTCGCTCTCACGGGGGAGATGAGGCGTGTAGTCTGATCGAAACTTTTCGATGGGAGGAAGGCCTAACGATTGAGGGGTGTCGCACAAACGGTTGAGGAGGAAGAACCCCCCAAGAATAACGATAATCCCAGGAAGGATCATAGCAAAGCGCCAGCCATAGATCTGCGCAAGATAGGCGACGCATAACGGGATAATGGAGCCCCCAATATTTTGGGACGTTGCCCATATCGACCACCATCGCCCCCGTTCAGATTTTGAGTACCAGTGGGACAGAAGCCGGGTGCAGGAGGGCCAGCCAAATCCTTGAAACCATCCATTCAAACCCCAAAAAACGGCGAGGACGAGTAAGGATGAGGAGAGGCCAAAGAGGATGTTGAAAACACCAGTTGCCATCAGGCCGATGGCCATAAAGTAGCGGGGGTTTGACCGATCGCCGATAAGCCCGCTGACGAATTTGCTGACACCGTAGCTGATAGCAAGGGTTGTCGTTAGAATTCCTAGCTGAGCCTTATCGTATCCCAAATCTTGGATGAGAGCAGGCATTGAGAAGGCGAGACACTTCCTGGTGAGATAGTAAAGCGCATATCCAATGTACATCGAATAGAAGACTCGGAGGCGCCAATGACTATAAAGATTTTTTACCGTTTCGTGATCTGTAATTTCAGGTTTGTGGGGCGGAGGCTTGAGTCTATCGAAGAGTGTCGACATATTGTATGCTTTTATAAAAGTTACTATTATGAGCGTTCATTATATAAAATTATATTAAAATTGTCAATATGTATGGCCTCGATTTTTCTCCAGTAGATTGTCGAAGATGCTTATCCGAGTGCTTGTGCGAGGATCTTTTCGATGAAATCCGATTTTGCTTTGCAATAGCTCATCCCGTCCGTGTGGATACAGGCAAGTTCCCGCTTGAGGATTGCATAGGCATTTCGATCACTCTCATGGGTGCGCAGCCAGTCCCTGAAGAGGAGATTTCGTTGAATGAGGGGATTTCCTTCTTCAAATATATGAAGGTGAATCGTGGGCTGTTTTTTTGAGAAGTATCTGCCCGATGGGATGACTTCGCCGCGATTCTCATAGCTTTCGACGAGTAAGAGAGGAATAGGGAGAGAGGACAGAGATAGAACAACCGCTAGAATATCGATTTTTGGCTTGGCTGGTAATCCGGGCACAGCTGTTGATCCAAAATGGTGGATGGAGAGACAGAGTTCGCCTAAGGCGAGTCTGATTCTCTCAGCCTCAGCTTCGTAGAGTTGGGCCCACTCTGGGTTATAGTCTGTAATAACGATGTCGCCCATGATTCTCGATTCCCTTATTTTATGAAAATGGCGTTTCTTGACGCCCCACATTTTATAGTAAGACCCTAGATAACTGATGGTTTTTTTGGGAGAAAGAGATTTGTTTTGCCGTCAGACAGAACATGGAAAAAAATATTTACTTGCAATTTCTTAGGCGATAGTCTGAAGCAAATAACGCGTGAAACAGAGGAGGAGATATGAACGTATGTACGTTAACATCGTTACCTCCATCCTTGTAGCATACAGCCTTGCGTTGGTAGGAATTATTTTTGGAGAAGGAGCAACTATGGCATTCGAATTGCAATCCTCGAGTTTTGTTCATGAAGGCGAAATTCCTTCACGATATACATGTGAAGGAGAAGATATCTCGCCGCCACTGTCATGGTCTAACCCTCCAGTGGGAACGATGGCATTTGCGCTGATCGTAGATGATCCTGATGCCCCTGATCCAAAAGCCCCGAAGATGACGTGGGTCCATTGGATTCTCTATAACATTCCGCCTTCGACTCGAGAATTGAAGGAGGCTATCGGCACTGAAGAGCTGCCGAAAGGCACCTTAGCAGGAGTGACTGATTATCGGAAAACAACCTATGGTGGACCGTGTCCGCCGATTGGAAGACACAGATACTTTTTCAAGCTCTATGCTCTGTCCAAACAGATCACAGGCCTGAATCGACCAACGAAGGGTGAGCTTGAAAAAGCTATGGAAGGGTCGATTCTTGCAAAGGCGGAACTTGTAGGAACCTACCAAAAGAAAAAATAAAAATTCACGAGAGGTGGAGCCATGGAGCCGTCGCTAGCCGAAATTCAACGAGAACTTCCTGAAGTAGCCAACAGTTTTGGGGCATTGTTTCTTCAGATCATGAAGGAAGGAGCTCTGACCATGAAGCATAAAGAGCTGATAGCCCTTGGCATTGCTGTGGCATTGCAGTGCGAAGCGTGTATTCGAATTCATGTAGAGAAATGCCGTGCAGCAGGGTGTTCAAAACAGGAGATTTTGGAAGCATCATCAGTCGCTGTCATGATGCAGGGCGGGCCGGCCTATACCCACATTCCGATTGTGCTCGATGCCCTGAAAAGAAATGCAACATAAGAAAAAGAGGCGGGACGTCACTTCTCTAATGGGGAGGTCTTGTTTGTAAGAATCCCTGCTTCTTTGAAGTGTTTTACGACGATACCGGTGCGTTCATCTTTCGTGGGGACATCCTGAAGTTCGGAGATATTGAGCGCAAAAATGAATTTATGATCATTTTTTTCTATCCACCCCACAAACCAGGCTATTTGCCTGGTAAAATCTGGGCTGCCATCGTGATAGCGTTCAAAGCCTGTTCCTGTTTTTCCATAGAGCTTCCACCCCTGTTCGAGAGTGTCACAAAACAGTAAGTTCTTGGTCATCTGCTGTGCATGAGGTGAGACAGGCAGCCGCCCGGTGAGGAGTTTTTGAAGAAAAGCTGTTTGCTCAATAGCAGAGATTTTCAGCGAAGAGCTAAGCCACGCGTGGGTGAGGCCATTATTCTCTCCGCGATCTCCAGACAGATCCTGATTTCCATAGCCAAACAGCGCTATATAGTTCCCCATTCGTGACAGCCCTATTCGCTGTGTAAGAACCTGCGAATACCAAACGACGGAACGCTGCATCCATGTTGTTGGTGTTTGAGAGCACTTCCATGAATCAACCTTCACGCTATATCCCTCATATGGCATTTCAGGGTTCTGTTCGTCCTGCAAAATGCCAAGGTCAAAGCCAATAAGGCTCAGCGCAATCTTGAAGGTGGAACAGGGTGAATATCGTTGATTGCATCTCTGTCCATGTTCGAAGAGAACTTTGTCTGTTGTTCCATCAAGGGCGACAAAAGAAATTTCTCCTGCACATATTTGGGAAAGAGCTGCCATAAATACGAAACAGAGGAAAGAGAGCAGCGGGTTCATGGTGAGCGCCTTCGCTTCCATGTTGCGGCAACATGGGTTTTATGTGTGAAAGTTAGGCACAAATGTTCGCAGGGATGTTGAATTTAGACAATATCAATTTATATTTGATTAAATCTTCTGAGGGGAGTATTTGGAGAAATACGACATCATAGAAAAGGTGCGGTATGATACGAAAGCTTGTATTGTGTATCGGTGCTTGCCTTGCGGCTGGATTCTTTTTCAACACCTCCTCAAACAGCACAGCTCCTCAGAAAATGCCCTTGTGGCATGTCGGGGTAGACGCATCGAAGCAGAAAGCGAAAAATGTATACGATGTGATTATTGTGGGGGGTGGCTTTGGAGGCTTATCCTGCGGTTCTTTGTTGGCAAAGCATGGGTATAAGGTGCTCTTGCTGGAAAAAAATCCGACTGTTGGAGGGCTGTGTTCTTCTTATGAGGTGAATGGTTACCGTTTTTGCTATGGTGCTGAAGATATTGAAGGCCTAGGAGAGAAGGGAGAGGTCACCTATCTTCTGGGTCAGCTAGGAATAGACCGATCGGCACTGTTTGTCCCCAATACTCATACATTTCTAGATGGAACGAAGACCATCACTGTTGGCGTTGAAAAAAATGCCTTCGAAGAGGCTCTCATTCAAACATTTAAAAAAGACGAAGCCGATATACGCCGCTTTTTTATCAAAGCCAGAGAGGTCTATGACGAAGGGTTTGATTCTGAGATGGTGAAAAAATGGGGGATCATTCTTCCTCAAGAACTTTTGCCTTCTGTGATGTCTGAAGCATGGAATAAGGACTATCCTACAACTCACAAAAATCTCTTAGAGTGGGCTAAGAAACCATATCAAGACGTATTGGATGAATATTTTACAAACCAAGACATCAAGACAGCGCTTTGCGGGTTTGTTCCTTATGTGGGAGCTAAGCCGTTTAACACACCAGCCAGTGATATCGTTCTGCATGTGTTTGGATACTTTTTTTCAGGTGGATATCAAGCCATCGGAACGCCAATGCGCTTTGCAGAGGTTTTAGCTTCGTATATCAAGACAAACAGGGGGGAGGTCCTCTGCAACCATCATGTCGAAAAGATTCTCGTTGATAAGACGGGAGTCAGAGGCGTTCGGGTAGGGACAGATGAATTTTTTGCACCTGTCGTAGTTTCAAACGTGAACGCAAAGACAACCTATTTTGATCTTCTCGACCCCGAAGTTGTGCCTCCAGCGTTTCTCAACGCGTTATTTAATCTTCCTCTTGGTAATTCAACGCTTGCTCTTCACTTGGCGGTTGACGATCCGCTGTCTGACTATACCTCAGTAGTTCAAGATCGATATAACTTCACGTATATTGCCATTCCAACAAAAAACGACCCGAGCCTCGCTCCAGAAGGAAAATCGACCGTCATTGTGCGAGAGACAGTACGTTTTACGAATTTTATTCAGAATACCAAGGAAGAAGAGGAGCAGTATTTGAAAGACCGTACTGCGGATCTGCTAGAAAAGGCAACAGCTCTGGTTCCACAGTTAGCTAAGGGCGCTGTTATCAAGAAAGTCGTGACTCCACATACCTATGCAGAACTTGCCAATATTCCCTATGGGGCAGTCTATGGGTTTGATGTCGCAAACTCTAGATTAAAACTGTATTTTCGATCTCCAATTCCAGGGTTATACCTGTCAAATGCCTCTTTAGGCCATGCAGGGGTTGACGGCGTCATTTCATCAGGAATTCTATGTAGTCATGACATCATGGGATGGACTGGCAATAAGTAACTGTTGGGAGGTGGCTTAAAGCCCCTCCCGTAGGTTCCCCCGGCTTTGCGGTCGAGGGCATTTCCTGTGTGCTCGATTACACTATGTTTACAGCTTTATTTTCGATAGATAAGAGACCGTAGAAGGGCCTGGAATTCCTCGGTCGCTTGCAGTTCGGGATCAGCAAGGTAGAAGGCGGTGAAATCTTGTTGCATTGCCAGTTTAACGACTTTTGGATCGTTTTTCAGCGCATCGCTTGCATACATCAGGGATCTTCCATTTTGCTGTACGGCGAGCTCAACAAGATCCACGTTGTTTTGTAGCACAGAACCAGCATATGCTAGAGCGGCCGCATTTTTTTGCACTGCTAGAGTGACAATTTCCAGATCGTTTTGTAGCCTGTCGCTGGCATAACCAAGCGCATTCGTGCCCTGTTGAATAGCAAGTTTGATAACATGCTCGTCGTCGCGAGGCGCGGGGCCTGAATAATATAGAGCGTTGTAATCTTTTTGCACTGCTAGAGTGACAATTTCCGGATCGTTTTTTAGCCTGTCGCTGGCATGCTGAAGAGCATTCCAATCCTGTTGAATAGCAAGTTTGATAACATGCTCGTCGTCGCGAGGCATGGGGCCTGAATACATTAGAGCTCTCCAATCTTTTTGCACTGCGAGAACGACAATTTCCGGATCGTTTTTTAGCCTGTCGCTGGCATGCCGAAAAGCAGACCAATCCTGTTGAATAGCAAGTTCGATAATTTGCTCGTTGTCGCGAGGCACGGGGCCTGAATACTCTAAAGCTCTCCAATCTTGTTGCATTGCGAGAGCGATAATTTCCGGATCGTTTTTTAGTCTGTCGCTGGCATGCCGAAGAGCATTCCAATCCTGTTGAATAGCGAGTTCGATAACATGCTTGTCGTCGCGA
>CAINFV010000197.1 GCA_903848235.1 Chlamydiia bacterium
ACAAGGTTTGTGACTGCCAACCCAACAGGAAGATACGCCCGCCTTGTGTGGTACCTATACGAAAATCTAGTTGGACACACACTCCCTATCCCAGATACCAAAAGAGGAAGTTACGTTCCTCTTCTCGATCCAGACCTCTATTACTGCGGCGCAGAGCGCCACAGTCGGCGACACAGAGTCGTCGACAACCTTCTAGGAAGTCTCACCTATTGTCCCGTTGTGCGAAAGACCCCCCTTCTTCAAAGGTTTGAGGCACAGCATTTGGATCAGGCCGCAAAGAATCTCGTGCGCCAATATGACCCAAAAATAATCGACCGGGCGATGCGGTATCTGTGCACCAAGGAAACAATGGCCTCATGGGAAATCGAGCGGGAAAAACCAGATAAGGCTCGCCTTGCACGGTTCTCGTCACTTCTACAAAAAGCAGATATCGTAGGTCCTTTATCCGAACAGGTAATGGTTGAGCTACAAAAAGAGATCGTAGACCCTCGCTTTGCCCTCACAACCTATAGAGACTTCCAAAACTACATCGGCGAAGAGCCCGCATTAGGACATCTCATTATCCATTATATTCCGCCAAGGCCTGAAGACGTCGCCTTTCTCATGAAGCGGCTTCTTGAAACCTATGAACGTGCCGCAATCTCAGGCATTAATCCTGTCATCGTGGCGTCGGTACTCGCTTTTGGATTTGTATTCATCCATCCATTTTGGGATGGGAATGGGAGACTTCACCGGTTTTTGATTCATTATGCCTTCTCACACTTGGACTTCTCTCCACCCGGGGTTGTCTTTCCCGTCTCTGCCACCATCCTGAGAGACTCAAGAGCCTACGACATCGTCCTTGAAACGTTCTCTAAACCACTTCTAAGAGCTATTACTGACTATCAGGTCGATGACATGGGAAAATTGACCGTTGCACAAGACACCAGGGAGCTATACGAGTTTGTCGACCTCACTCCTTGTGTAGAGTATCTCTTTGGATGCGTGGAACGCACAATCACAACAGACTTCCAAGCCGAGCTGCAGTTTCTTCAGGATTATGACCTCATGAAACAGCAGATAAAAAATCACATTGATATGCCAGAGCAATCCCTAGATCTTTTTATCAAATGCGTTCGCCAAAACAACGGAAAACTCTCCGCACGAAAACGAGAACAGTATTTTTCTATGTTCACCGATGATGAAATCCTCCTTCTAGAACAAATCATCAACCGGGTGGCTAGCCATACAGAAGACGATCTGTGATAAATGCAAGAAGTCTAAAGAGAGAACGCTCTGCGAACTCGGTGCCCCGGAAATGCTAAAATCCAGTTACAGTTTTCGGCTAGTTATGCACTATTTCGATCTGGTTTGTTTTTTACACTTCGTGTAGAATAAGTTCCATTTTTAAACAAAAAGAATTTCATGGATATTTGGTCAGAACCCCCTCTTTCAGAGATCATTTCTCAGCGGCGAACCTTTGCGATCATTAGCCATCCGGACGCAGGAAAAACCACGCTAACAGAAAAACTTCTTTTATATTCAGGCAAGATCCGAACGGCTGGCGTGGTACGTGGAAGAAAAGGACGCAAACTCGCGGCATCAGATTGGATGTCTATGGAACAGGAGCGCGGTATTTCCATTACTTCTTCGGCCATGCAGTTTGCTTATAAAAATATTGTGATCAACATCCTTGACACGCCTGGGCATAAAGATTTTTCTGAAGATACCTATCGTACTCTTACAGCAGCTGATTGTGCCATCATGGTCATTGATGCAGCAAAGGGCGTTGAAAAGCAAACACTTAAGCTTTTTGAAGTCTGTCGTCTTCGGAAGATTCCTGTTCTGACGCTTATCAATAAGATGGACATGCCAGGACGCGATCCTCTTGCTCTCATGGACGAGGTGGAATCGGCATTG
The DNA here is from genome assembly GCA_903848235.1 of Chlamydiia bacterium. Taxonomy (GTDB): domain Bacteria; phylum Chlamydiota; class Chlamydiia; order Chlamydiales; family FEN-1388; genus CAINFV01. The sequence goes on from CAINFV010000197.1 coordinate 1,900, forward strand.
AACATTCAGTCGTACGCATACAACTGGCCGATTGGAGCGGGGAAAAATTTTTGCGGCGTCTATGATCGGATACACAATCGTTGTTTACTGTTCTCGCGAGCATCTATAGGGGGAGCACAACAGGCTCATATGCATCAATGTGCAATAGACGATCAAGAGCTTTTGTCGTATGTGGAAGGCCCAGAACTCGATTCCTTACATAACGAGCTCTCCTTGCTTGACGCGGCAGGAAATGTCTTTCGAAAGGAAGATTTTCTTTCTGGATCCATGACGCCAGTATTTTTCGCTTCAGCACTGTCTAATTTTGGAATTGAACCATTTTTTGAGTCCTTTATACACCTGGCTCCTTCCCCGTACGGACGTCATGCAACCGATATCGTCGGAAATGAAATTCTTATTGATCCTGTCTCTACGCCATTCAGCGGGTATGTTTTTAAAATTCAATCAAATATGGACCCTAAGCATCGAGATAGCTTGGCTTTCTTACGTATATGCTCTGGGCAATTTGAAAAAGATCTTATTGTAAAGCACCACCGACTCAAGCGCGACATTCGTCTGTCTCGTCCTCACAGTATGTTTGCAGGAGAAAGAGAAACTATAGAAACGGCTTGTGCGGGGGATATTATTGGTGTTATTAACCCTGGAAACTTTCGTATTGGGGATACGCTTTCTCTCACTCAGGATTTTGATTTTAAGCCACTTCCCCAATTTCAGCCTGAGGTTTTTGCAAGGGTAACTCCGTCCGATGTTGGCAAGCGAAAAGCTTTTGATAAAGGCGTGAAGCAACTTGCCGAAGAAGGCGCTATTCAGATTCTGTTTGGCGAGGATCGTTGGAGCGATCCCATCTACGCTGTTGTAGGCAAACTCCAATTGGAAGTTATGCAATACCGTTTACGAGATGAATATCGAGTAGAAACAACGCTCTCTCTTTTACCCTATCAATGTAGTGCTTGGATCATTGGAGACATGACCACCTACTACAAACCTCATGACTCGATCATTGTCAAAGATTGTGAAGAGAGGCTCATGGGATTATTCAACACACAATGGGAAAAGCAGTATGCTATACAAAAAAATCCCAACCACCAACTTGTCGATATAAAATATTAGTTAACGAACCTTTCGCAAAACTCGGGCAGCAATAGGCAACAACAGGCCCGTTACTGGAAGTAAGGACTGTCTTTACTAACTCGAGGATGCACACTTTTTCTTCGGCATCTATCCAACTTTCAACTGGAAGTGATATATATCTCCATATAAGTGGAGATAAGAGTTATGCCGCAGGAATCGAGCTCCTCACACGAGAGTCGCACACTCTTTGAAGGATTCGTCACCCTGACCGAAGAGTCTGTGCCAACGGCTGCCGGTCCATACCCATATGTGACCGTTCATACACGTCCTCTTTCCGTGATTATTCTCCCTCAACGTTCAGATGGAAAGTGGCTTGTTACCAAGGAGTGGCGCCACCCTGTCAAACGTTTTGTCTATTCTTTCCCTGGTGGGCTTGTCGATGACAATGAGACTCCCCTGGAAGCATCTCACAGAGAATTGCTTGAGGAAACAGGGTTTGCTGCTACACGGTGCACCCTCCTAGGGACCTGCCTTCCCCTTCCAGGCCTCCTTGATCAGACGATGTCCGTTGTGTTAGCACATGATGTCCTCTATCGGCAAGAGCCTAAAACCGATGACATAGAAGTGATTTCCTATCAGTTCTTTTCTATGGAGGACCTTCAAGAGCTGTTCCGCACGTCTCACGATACTGATGCCATGGCTTTAGCAGCCCTCGCGTTATTGTGGATCAAATCGTAAGAAAAATTCGACACCTCTGTCGAATTGATATTGGTAGGGAGAAAATGCTCAAAAACCCGTTCGTGCCTCTTTCATTTTTAAGAGCACGAACGGGTTTTTATTACTCTCTCGCTGGTGGTAAAACTACGCGTAGACTGGAACCGGTAGCTGTCTCTTTCTAGCGAATACGGCTGTATGTATCCTGGAGCCTAGACTGCGGAAACCATTTGAAATCCTATCGGCCAGGGCCGCGGCCGGACTTTTAGATACTGGATCAAATGGATTTTCTTTGATAAAGAATGCTTTTGCTGCCCATGTAACAAGCTCTTCTACTGCACATGCTGCCAAGACGGAGGCGCTGACAAGTTGTCCTACTACTGGCACTGGCGCCAGGTTTATGATCCCTGCAGCAATAGCCGCAGTGCGGCTTGTAATTTGCACGGCAGAGATGCCAAGAGAAAGACGCACTCTCGAAACCAGTTTTTCTATGAACAATGCGTCATCGTCAGTAACAGCGTTTTCACTGATGTGTTCCTGAAGTGTCGCCACCCGTTTTTTGAGATCTTTGAGCCCTTTTCCTGAGATCATTGATATTTTTCCAATTGGCTTCACACCTTCGTCATCAATTTTCTTCAGCGCAATCGCAAGAGCATTCTTCTTTGCTTCAGGATCTTGTGCTTGTCGATATCCTCTACAAGCGGCGGTCAAATCACGAACCAACAACCTTGTCTTGTGTACTTCTTCAGCAGAAATTCCTGTCGATAGTATGTTACCGATAATACCCGGAACTTTTAATACTGTAAGAGCTGTTTTTAGAGGTTCTGATAACTTGCAAATGCAAGCAGCAATACCTGTAGCACCCTTAAAAACGTTCGTTGAAAGAGCAAGTCCCTTTATGGGAGTGAGCGCTTTTTCTATAAACTTCTTGAACCGTGCGGCTCTAGAAAGAGGCTTTTCAGCCGGTTTAGCTTCAAAAGCTGCCGTTTGTTGTGGCACCGAACTAACCAAGGCCATATCTTTTTCTCCTTTATTAACCAGAAGAACAATTATATGATATTAATTTTATAAATGCAAATATATTATTGCCGATGTGTAGCTCCCATGTGAAATTTCCGGCTTTCTCCCATTTCCAAACCCGTGCTTCCAAAAGACTGGCTGGGTAACGTATCAAAAGCCATCTACAAAAGACTCCTATGATATGATCTTTTGTTACGTATTACTAAGGCTTGCTTTCCAACCACTGCTGAAACTGTTCTTGAAAGGTCAATTTGTTGAGTTCATGCCACTTCTGGACGCCCAATCCTTCTTTTTCCGCTGCGGCCTTGCAAAAGCAAATTTGTTGGTAATATTTTTCAAAATCTTCTTCTTTCACTGGGGATAGTCCTAGTGTTTGAGCTCGCACGCAAAGATCCATTCTCTTCGAGGCTTGCCGCATCTTTTCCCAAATTTTGTTGAGCAACCATTTTTCTTTGTTACCCTTAAATTCAGACTCGTTGTACGCCGAAACCAACCCTTTGTATTCATAAAAAAACAGGCCTTCTGCGCCCGGTAATTCATGAAAGGCAAGCCATTCCTTCTTCAGCGCTTCTTCTCTCCTTTCGGTCTCCTCAAGGTATGTGCTGGCGACCTCTTCGATCGGCGCATCTTTTCCTTCTTCGTATCGGACAAATCTCACGCTGTGAAGATCGACACCCTTGTCTGCAAAATACCTTAAGATCCTAATGTTTTGTTCATCGCACTGGGCTGTGCGTTCCATTTTGTTTGATATAACCGTTATCCTACCATCAGCGTCGGTACCAATTTCACCGCAAAAATCATGTATTGAGAGAATCGAAGATACACAGAGGCTCATGTGGTCGAAGACATCCTCGACATATCCTCCGCAATGGAGCTCATTGTTAATATCTATGACGAAAATACCAACTCCCCTTTCCCTGTGAGCTATTCCACGGTCAATACAAGTGTCGTATGGGTGTCCGTTGCGGACGAGTCTTCCGGCCTCCACCGTAGTAGCATAGGCTATTTTTTCTTCCGCGCTAAGCAAGAAGCGACCTCTCGGCGGTATCCATTCGCTGTCGTCTTGTTGTTCGATCCATTTATCATAACTTATAGGTAGGCAGGACCTTTCAAACCGGCTTCTCACTTCGTATGCCTTTTCCTCCTCCCACTTCTCAAATTGCTCTCTGAAGGTTTGGAGATTCGCGTCCAACCACACAGTAACATCTACATGCGCAGCATTTGCTCTTTCCCTACAAAACGAAATTTTTTGTACGTACGATCTAAAGTCATCTTCACCCTCGGGAAGGAGCGCTGCTGCGTAGGTGGTATCTTTAGCAAACCGTGTTATCTCCCAAAGTTTTTTTAACGCCCACATGTCTTTGCTTTTTTGATATTCGGGTGGAAGATTTTCACAGAACCATGAGTTGTATTGCCGGAGCGATACCGCTTCAGCCCCAGGCAATTGTTTAAATGTAAGCCACTGATTCTTAACAATTTCAGCTCTATGTTTGGATTCATTTAGGTATGCTCTTGCGTTCATTTCAAGCGGTTTTTCAGAACCCACGTGGAAGCAAGTGAACAGTACTTCATCAAGATTGACTCCCCGCCTCTCAAACCACTCTAACATCTGCACGTTCTGCTCCTCTGTTGGAGTGTAATGTCCACTTTTGTTCGATAGAAATGTTATCTGCCCATTTTCGTCGGTGCCAATTTCGCCACCGCACAGTACCGCCCCGCTTCCAAAGAAACTTGAGTGGTGGAATACATCTATAACGTGTCCTCCGCAATAGAGTTCTTCATCGGGACCAACAACGAAAATGCCAATTCCTTGTCCTTTATGAAATATGCTATGGTCACTGCCAGAATCGTAGGGGAACCCATTACGGAAGAGCCTCCCTGATTCCACTTTTGTGCTATACATCACTCTTTGTTTCTCATCGAGGGCGACAAATGGTCTTGGTGGCATCCATGGACTATCGTCTTGCTGCTGTCGCCATCTATCAAACAATTCCACGGGTAGATGGGTCTTTGAAAATCTGTCCCTAATTTCGCACTCTTTTTTCGCTATCCATTGCACAAATCCTTCTTCGACGTCACTTGAATAACGGTCCCACCACACTCTAACGCCTACACCCCCCATTTTCGCCATTTCTTTGCAAAAGCAAATTTTTTGAAAATATGTTACAAAATCACTCACCCTCAGAAAATTGAACTCTCTTTTTTGCATAGTAATTGGGGGCTTTTCAGAAGACCTTGCTTCTTCCCAGACTTTATGCAGCATCCAATTTTCTTCACTGTCTGGATTTCCCGATTCTTTATACCGAAGGTGCCACTCCATGTACTTCCGGAAGGATATATTCGATGCTCCTGGAAATTCTTTAAATTTGGTCCATTTATCCTTTTGTTCCTTGGCCTCTTCTCCTTCCCTGGCACTCATCCGAGCTAAGAACTTTCTCCGGCCTTCCTCCAGCTTCAACGTGGACGACTGACGAATTTTCCTTACCTCGAGCTTAGCTGGGCCAGGTGAATCTGCAAGACTTCGTGGTCCTGGAGACGAAGTATCTAAAAATGCAGCACTCTCGAAAGCTTCCCCATATGATACCCGAGCCTCCTCCCCTCGCTCGTGGGTTTGGGATAGCTCAGCCTGTTCCTTTACCTCGCATGAGGAGGCGGTCGCAGTCGCTTCCATCCTTTCGTATGACGAGGCGGCCGCAGCCACTTCCATCCTTTCGCGTGGGGAGGAGTCCTCATCCTCTTCAATCATATCATATGGGGAGATGCCATCAGCCTTTTCCGCCACAGCGTATGGGAAGAAGACCACAGCTTGTTTCTGAGAATCACCAGGCCTTACAACCCGGGGGGTGTCTAAGGTTTGCGCGAAAGGCTCTCTCTTGTCTTTTTTATCTCCCCGGACGGTCTTTTTTGGTTCTGCCATGGAAGAGAGTTCATCTGCTTTTCTTTCAAGCCGCTCATCCTTGCTAGCCCGCCATCTGGACAACTCCTCTTCAGTTGGATGACGTCCCTCAAGTTGGAAAAAATCTTCTGTGAATTTGTACTCGGCATTTTCTTGAGCAAGCGAGATGAGGAATTTCTCTTTGTCACTCGATAAACCTGTCTTTGTGCTCCACTCATCCTCTTTACTTCTGACCCAGGCGGCAAAAGATCTAGCTGACGACGGGGACTCTCTAGAAACGGGGTACTCTTTCCAAAAAGATGTCATGAGTCGAATTTCATCCGCCGTATACGCGACTCGATTTTTTCTTCCCCTTAAAACCAGCTCATTTATGAGATAATCTTTCCAGCCCGCATCTCCTTGACCAACAAAACGTCCCTCAAAACCTAACTCCTCCATCCTTGCAAGTCCCTTACCAACTTTCTTTGCGTGCTCAAAAGCACGCCTCAGGACAGCAAGCTCTTCCCGCCTCTCGGCTCGCACTTTTTCAACACCGCTGGTCTCACCATCCTCTACCAGAATCAGTTTGCAAAGACGCTGAAACCTTTTATCGGAAGCTATACTTTTAAATTCAATTTCATCGACTACGCTCTTGAGCTCTTCTGGTACCTCTTGTTGACCTTCTGCGGTAGCCTTGATGAGCGACAAAAGCTGTTGGCCGCTGACATGAACTCCTTCTGGCACGTCTTCGGTTTTCAACAGCTTCCATTTTTTTCCGTTCCTGCTGAGGTGAAGCTGACCTGGATCAAGCCGCCCCTTAGTTGCCTGGTCGAAAATCATCCAGCTATCTGGACCAAGATCAACGTTTGTCATAAAATTTCTCCTCTTTCAAGAACGTGTTCGCAAACCTCCCATGTATATGAAAAATTAAATATTTATAACACTTTTTTTTTCACAACTGTCACAGATGCTGTTTTAGAGGATCATTTTGTGGCCCTTACGCTGACGTCGATGCTTGTCTCAAAATTTGTGAGAAGAAAACTAGAGCCGCGCCATCAGAGTTTATTTTGCAACGGAACCCGTCTATTAGACGTTTTTGAGAAGAGTCTCTCAGCTGTTGGCGAGCGCGGACTGGATAAAAAAGTGATAAGGTCCAGAGCACGTGTGTACACGTCATAATTGGATAAGCTCTTTATACCTCTTCTAGTTCAAAAAGAGGCATACATTCGCCAAGGCTTGCATTTTGAATCCATACTGAATCCCCCATAATACACTATGGGGGATGCTTCGTAATTTTCAAACTGCAACCCTTGACTTCTGTAAGGCTAATTCTTCACCATGCTTACGCATACATTTCCGTGATTTGTCGTTGATATCTCTGCTCGATGATAGCGCGTCTCAATTTAAGAGTTGGGGTAAGCGTTCCATTGGAGATCGAAAAGTCTTCAGGAAGCACGGATATTTTCTGCACATATTGGGCATGAGAATCCGTGAGCTGATTCGCTCTTTGAATCCCCTGCATCACAAATTCGCGAACTCTTCCGTCTGCAGCAGCCTCTTGCAAGGTCGTTGCGGATGAGTTGATCTTCTGTAATGCCGCAATCACGTCCGGCGCCAATTTATTGGTTGGACTTCCACTCTCATCTATCTCGGTTCTCAGAGTGATAAGACAGGTTAAAAAGTTCTTGCTGTTCCCCAATACGACTGCCTGAGAGACGATAGGTATCTGCACCTTGATTTTATCCTCAATTCGTAGAGGCGGGATATTCTCCCCGCCGGACGTTTTGATCAGCTCTTTTATGCGTCCGGTGACGTAGAGATATCCTTGTTCATCGAACTTCCCCTTATCCCCCGTGTGGAGGAATCTATCCCCGTCTAAGATTTCGGAAGTAGCTTGCGGATCGTGCCAGTACCCCGCAAAGACGTTCGGTCCCCGTATCAAGATTTCGCCTTCGCCATTCTCATCGGGGTTGATAATTCGAATTTCTGTCCCTGGCATGGGTTTCCCACACGAACCAACGGGGGTTGTGTCGTCAGGAATAGTAGTAGGGCCGCTCGACTCACTCATCCCATAGAAGTCGAGAATATGAATGTTCAGCCCAGCGAAGAACTCCAGGACTTCTCGATTCACGGAACCAGCACCGCTCGCGGCGAACTGACATTGGTCTAAGCCTAAAGCTGCCCTGACTTTGTTGAACAAAATCATTTCCAAAAAGTGGAGGACGCAGCTTTCAAAAAGAAGCCGGATTTTTTCATAGATGGGAAGGGGTGTAGAGAGCTCTTTTACGCAGAGATAGCGATAATCAGAAGAGAGCGCTCTTCCGATCGTGGTACAGATAGAGAATAGATGCTTCATCATGAATGATTCTGTCGCAAGCTTTGCTTCCATCGCATCTTTGAACTTTTCCCATACACGAGGGACAGCGAGAAAATAGGTCGGCTTTGCAGCAACAATATGCCCCTTGAGATTTGTTCCCCTAAGTGCATCAGGAGGAGCGATGTATAACGATTGCCCAGTGATGACAGGAACAATGCAGTCAAGCTGCATTGGAGCTACGTGACTCAATGGCAAAAAACTTATTCCTCGATGGTCTTGATTGAGCGAAAATTTCTCTACGACAGTTGATACTGTCCAAACAAGGTTTCTCTGGGTTAACGTTGCTGCCTTGGGATTGCCGGTGGTGCCGCTGGTGTAGACGAGGGCGCAAGGGTCATCTGGTTTTTGTTCGCTGACCCGCCCCCGCAGCGCTGCATCCGGAATGGTATCTCCAGTCCGTAAAAAATCATCCATAGAAAGAACCGGGACACGGGAGCTAGCGGGCAGAAAGGCTTTGTTCCAGACTACAATACACTTAAGAGCCGTGGCATCGAGGCCCTGGTATTTTTTCAGCTGGGATTCATCTTCGACGACCGCTACCTTAGCGCCACTGCTTCTGACGATGTACTCGCACAATTCTGCTCCATTTGTCTGATACACACCGGCCGCGACGCCACCTGCAAGAATGGTACCAAGATGTGCCGAAAACCATTGCGGGGAATTTGCCCCTTGTATTGTTACAACCTCTCGTGGCCCAACACCATGCGCTATCAATGCCTTAGCAAATCGTGTTGCGGCAGTACCGTATTCATTCCACTTCCATGGGATGACAGAATAACGCCTTTCTGGCCCTCTGGAAGGGATTGTACTTTCCCTTTGAGAGGGGCTTTCAGCCTCCTCCAAATTTACAATTCTACACGCTATCCGGTCGCCATACTGCTGGACAGTTCGGAGGAACAATTCCGAGACAGTATAAGCATTGGAACTTAGTTGAAGCGTCTGTGTCGGTGGTGCGGTGAAATGATAGGCTGGTCCTTGAAGGCAGAGAGAGGCAGTGTCCTCTTCAGACGCTGCCGAACACACATCAATACTCATAGAAAACCTTTTTTTGAAGGGAAAAGATGCACAAAAGATATAGAAAATTGACATTAAGAGCATGTTAATGTGATCGGTGAGACGACTGACGATATATCCATGATCCCAATGGATACATTAGCGTACACCAGCCACCATGATCAGACCTTATAATGAACTTCTTTGCCACCGCTCGAACCAAGACATTTTCATTCAAAAAAAGAATTTCAAAAAAGATTTTTTTTGTGATAAAGATATTCAATAAACGCTCTGCTGAGAAAATTTTGAATCATCATGACCTTTAGAGCGTCGCTTCGCAACGGGTCCGTATTGTGAATGTGCATTGTTACGAAAAGCAAAGGATGTATCTATAAGCTCTTTTTTGAAAAAATTGCGCCCTCTTTTTTTGAGTCTTCTAGGAATTCTATTCTTTTCGTGCGCACCCCTAGAGGCGGCCGATCCTGGAACATTAACTGGAACCGTTACGGATTCCACAACAGGGCTGCCTATCTCAGGCACTCTAATCCAAGTCAAATCGGGAGCAACAGTTGTAGCAAGTACCACGACAAACACTTCTGGAAAATACACGCTGACAGTCACCCAGGGCACCTACGATATCGTTGCCAGCAAGACCGGCTATGGAACAGTCACGGCGCTGGCTTTTCGCATACAGAGTGGTCAAACCAGAACAAAAAACTTTGCTCTTCAACGCTTGGGGAGTATCGCTGGAACGGTGACCGATGTCAGGACTGGGTTACCACTTCAAAACGTAACTGTTCAGGCGATACAGGGAAGCACCGTCATCGGATCTGCAACCACGGCATCTAATGGAACCTATTCCATAGGAGCCCTTGTCCCAGGAAGCTATACAGTCACTGCCGCAGTCACAAACTACACGACAACCTCTCAAGCTGTCACCGTCGCCGAGACCCTGACGACCACGGTCAATTTTGCCCTTCTGCCAAACCCCGGAACGATTGCTGGAAATGTGAAAGATTTAAACACACTACTCAACCTGTCTGGAGTTGCCATTACAGTAACTCAAGGTGGATCCACGATTGCAACAGCGACAACAGACACAAATGGAAACTACTCAATTTCCGGTATATATCCAGGAACCAACTATTCACTGCAAGCGAGCATAACTAACTATAACACCCAAACCCAGTCTCCGGTCACTGTTGCCTCAAACACAACGACCTTCGTCAACTTGTCGCTCGTTCCACAACAAGGGACACTGTCTGGCACCGTCACAGATCTGATCACATCAGGAACATTATCAGGAGTCACCATCGATGTCATCCAGTCCAACGTCGTCGTAAAGACAACAACAACCGGCACTGATGGCGCATACACAGTAGCAGCACTCACCCCAGGAACATATACGGTACGTGCGACGCTTCTCCACTATCAAACCAATAGCTCTTCTGCAACTATTTTATCGAATCAACTGACCACAGTGCCTTGTGCTCTAAACCCCAATCCAGGAGCAATTTCGGGAACGGTGACTGACATTATGACAACGGATCCGATTTCTGGCGCTACCGTCGAAGCTCTTCAGGGCGTCTCGGTGATAGCCACAACCACGACAGCCAGCGACGGAAAATATACAATGTCAGGCTTAATTCCCGGCTCCTACACAGTGCAAGCAAGCATCCTCCATTATCAAACAGCATCCGTTTCATCTGTCGCGGTGATCTCCGATACCACTGCCACGCAGAGCCTTTCCCTGCAGCCAAACAGCGGAACTCTTTCTGGCACCGTCACTGACTCACTCTCTGGCTCTACGCTTGCCGGCGTCACCATTTCCATTTCAAAAGGTGGGGTTCCTGTTACCACAACTACGACTGGTGCCAACGGCACCTATAGCGTCACCGCCTTACCACCTGGAACCAACTATTCTGTACAGGCAGATCTGCTCCATTATGGGACGCAAAACATCGATCCTGTTACCATAAATTCAGACCACAACACCTCTCAAAACTTCCCCCTTGTCCAGAACAGTGGAACGATTACAGGAACTGTGAGGGATTCTGAGTCAGGAACTGGCATTACGGGGGTCACTATCGTAGCCCTTCAGGGATCTACAGTCATAGAAACGACAACGTCCATTGAGAGCGGAGGATATACGTTCTCCTCTTCTTTTATACCAGGGGACTACACCGTACAAGCAAGCCGCCTTCACTATCAAAATGCTTCCGCCACAACTACCGTTACGCCCGACACGCCTTCAACCGTCGACTTAAACCTCGTCGCCAATACAGGATCCATCGCCGGCACCATAACAGACTCACTCACGAATGATCCCATGGGTGGAGTGAGCATCGTCATCTCACAAGGCGGCTCATCTTTCTCCTCAACGACGACGGCCGCCAACGGAACATACACAGCAAGCGCCTTGCCTCCTGGAAGCTATGACGTCCAAGCAAGCAAGACCGCCTACAACTCGCAAACCACTCTTGCCGTCACAGTAACCTCCGACACCACACAGACAGTGAATTTTGGCCTTGTTCCAAAACCCGGTTCTATTACTGGTACTGTCTCTGACTCATTAGGCACCATCAGCGGCGCAACGGTTGACGCCCTGCAAGGTGGCGTTGTGGTAGCGACGGCGACCACAGGCGGCGCTGGAACCTATACCCTATCTACTCTAAACCCAGGCTCCTATACCGTTCGTGCTAGTGAAGCAGACCATGGAACGATATCCAATGATTCTGTAACGGTTGCTGCTGACACAGCAACAACAGGCGTCGATTTTCTCCTTCCAATAAACCCGGCAACAATCACTGGGCACGTCTACGACACAACACCAGCGGCTCTTCAAGACGTGACAGTTGACGCATTGCAAGGAAATACAGTGGTGGCCTCAGCGAATACCGATATAGCAGGGGCCTATACTTTACCTGGTTTACCGCCAGGAGCTTATTCCGTCCGCGCTCTAAAGGCATCCTACGAAACGGCAACGCAAAACACGACGGTTGTCGCTTCAGAGATTAAGACTATAGACTTCACTCTCGAGGCAAGCCCTGGAATTATCACGGGAACAGTGACAGATACGCTAACACTTGCCGCTATCGCGAACGCCACGGTCAAAATTTCAAAAAGCGGGACCTTTATTGCCACCACTACAACGGCTGGCGATGGAACATATACCGTGTCAAACCTCGCCCCAGGAGCCGGAGTGTATGCCGTCGCGCTCACCGCAACACACTACTCTCCTGCCAGTCAGTCAGGAGTCACTGTGACAGCCCTTGGAACTACCACTGTCCCCATCGCTATGGCACCAAATAATGGGGTGATTGCAGGAACGGTTACGGATTCTGCCCCCCCCCATACTGCCATCGCCGGGGCTAACGTCAGAGCCCTTCAAGGAGCTGTGGAAAAAGGAACAGCAACAACAGCGCTTGATGGCAGCTATACCATCTCACCTACCCTTCCTCCAGGAAGCTATGATGTAGAAGTCTCTGCCACAAACTACCAAACAGCCACACCTTCGACACTTGTAGTCTCTGACCAAACCATCACAGTAGATGTATCTCTTGTCGCAGACCCTGGCACAATATCCGGCCTTATCACCACAACGTTATCTAGTGCACCAATTGAAGGGGCTATTGTTGAAGCTCTTCGGGGAGGAACGGTCGTCGGATCGACGACGGCAAATGGCTTGGGAGCTTATTCACTCACAGGGCTTGCTCCTGGAAGCTATGACGTTCAGGCATCAGCAACCAATTATCAAACAGCCACACAAACGGGGATTTCTGTCCTTTCCAATCAAACAGCGCCGGCAAACATATCTCTTGTTCCGCAGCCAGGGACTATTTCAGGAACAATAACTGACTCGTCATCCTCTCCTCTTGAAGGAGCCACCGTCGATGTCCTGCAGGGCGGTATCATTATGGCGACAGACACCACAGCTGCCGATGGCACCTATTCAATCTCCGATCTGCTACCAGGCAGCTATACTGTACGGGCAAGTCTTGATACGTATCAAACGGCTGTCGTCGGTGCCACCGTCCAGTCAAACCAGACGACAACAGTAGACCTCATCCTTCAAGACAGTCCGAGAACGATTTCAGGAACCGTCGTTGACACATCCACCCCGACGCCACTTCCCATTTCGGGAGCGACGATCGACATCCTTCAGGAAACTGTCGTCTTGGCAACAGCGACCACATTAGAAGATGGAACGTACTCTATCTCAAGCCTCGCCCCAGGGATCTATACCGTACGGGCAACAGCCACCGGATATCAAACAGCGACAGTGGGCGCTGACGTCCTATCGGTTATCTCAACGATAGCCGATTTTTCTCTGGAATTCAGCCCTCATACTATTCTAGGTACTGTGACGGACGCAACAACAAGCAATTCTATCAACGGCGCACTCATAGAAGTTCTGCAAGGGCCTAATCAGATCGGCGCGACATTTACTGATGTAACAGGCGCCTACTCCATCGCAGGGTTCGCTCCAGGATCCTATTCTGTCCGAGCAACATCGACGAATTATCAAACGATCAGCTCAACGGCCATCATTGTAGTCACACAGCCGACGACAAATGTCGATTTTGCTCTCGAAAGCTCACCGGGAACCGTTTCTGGACAAGTCACCGATGCCGTCGGCGGCACGCCAATCGCCTCAGCAGCGGTTAATATCCTCCAGGGAAGCTTTGTCATTAGTTCCTCGCTTACAGATACGAACGGTTTCTATACGTTTCAAAGTCTTAAACCCGGCAACTATTATGTTGTTCTCGCCAATGCCCCAGCTTTTCAAGGCTCCTCTCAAACAGCCTCAGTCTTACCAAACCAAACGACGATTATCAACATCGCTCTTACCCCATTGCCAGGCACAATCACCGGCCATGTCACGGATGGAACCTCTCAGCCCCTTGCTGGCGCTACCGTCAGTGTGTTAAAAAACAATGACGTGATCGGCTTTGCTATCACAGGAACTGACGGCACCTATACGCTGCCAGGATTGGCGCCGGATAATTATGTAGTACGAGTCTTTGCGACTAACTACCAAGCTTCAAGTCAGGGAGCGGTGGTGGTCGCCGACACAACGACCGTCGTGGACTTTACTCTCCAACCATCTCCTGGCTCTCTAGCGGGGTCAGTCCTTGAAGCCACTCCCCCCTTTCTTCCGCTCACCACAGCAACAATCAACGTCATTCAAAACAACCTTGTTGTCGCCACAGCGGGAACGGACGTAAACGGCACCTATAGCGTCCAAGGCATTGCCCCAGGCTCATATACCGTCCGAGCGTCGTGTCCCCTCTTCCAGACCCAATCCATCGGCGCCATTATCGTGTCAGACGTGATAACTTCTGTTGACTTCTCTCTTGCTGCAGACCCCGGCGGTATTGCTGGCCAAATCACCGATCAAGAGACCGGTAGCCCGCTTGCCAATGTTTCGGTAACTGTGTTTTTGGGGTCAACACTGACAGCATCAACGCAGACTGATATCAACGGTAACTACTCTGTTGACACCCTAGCACCAGGTACTTACACGGTGAGGACAAGCCTTACAAACTATCAAACAGCTTCGCTCGGCGCAACCGTCGTGTCGGCCGCGACAACCACTGTTTCACTCCAACTTCTTCCAAGTCCTGGGACAGTGGCTGGCACTGTCCTAGCCTCTGGATCTCCGGCAGCAGGAGCTGCCATTGAGCTCTCGCAAGGGACGAGCGTGATAGCCTCAACTGTCACTTCAACTGATGGCACGTACGTATTATCAGGTATTGCCCCGGGAAACTACACTGTCCGAGCAACACTTCCCAACTATCAAATTTCTTCGGCTGGCGCCTCTGTTACAGCAAACACAATCACGACATTGGACTTCACCCTCTATAGCGCACAAGGCGCTCTTGCTGGGCACGTCCAAAATCAGCTTCTCACTCCAATCTCTGGAACTACCATTGATATCCTTCAAGGAGCAAATATCGTTGCATCAACGACAACAGATCCACAGGGAAACTTTCTTGTTTCGAACTTAGCAGCTCAAACATACACGGTGATTGCGAGCGCGCCAAACTATCAAGCCTCACAGCAGACCGCAACCGTCGTTCTCCCTCCGGAGCCAACAACAACTGTCAATTTCACGCTGTCCATCAATCCTGGCTCTATCACAGGCTCTGTGCTCTCCTCTTCCTCTTCTCCGATAGCAGGAGCGACGATCGCTGTCACATATTCGTCTGGAGGCGCCCCCATAGCTCAGGCAGCGACAGCCACTGACGGCAGCTATACGATAGCGAACCTCGCTCCAGGGGCGTACACCGTCTCAGCGACATCCCTTTTTTCACAGACGTCGACGCAAGGGGCAACGGTGACGGCCGGCGTTACGACATCGGTCAACTTCACGCTACAGCCGTCGCCCGGCACTCTTGTTGGCACTGTTACCGATACTACCAGCCCGACGCCTCTGCCACTCTCTGGCGCCACCATTGACGTTGTACAAGGCTCTACCATTGTAGCCTCAGCCCTCACAGCAAATGATGGCTCGTATATCATCTCTGGAATTTCACCTGCCAATTATAGTATTCGAACCTCCCAACCCAGCTATCAGACCGCAACAAAATCAACGTCGATATCCGCAAACGAAACCTCAACAGCAGATTTTGCACTTCTCAGTGCGCCAGGATCTATCTCTGGTCAGGTTGATGATGATTCACCAATTCCAAGCCCCATTCCAGGAGCTTCTGTCGATCTCTTTCAAAATACAATCTTCATTGGCACAACGACAACAGATGCACAAGCGTTGTATTCATTTTCCAATTTGGCGCCAAACACATATATAGTGCGTGCCAGTGCGTTCAACTATCAGGCCCAGCTTTTTGGAGCTCTTGTTCTAGCCAACCACAACACCTCTATAAACTTTTCTCTTCAGCAACTGCCGGCTACCATTTCTGGAACCGTGACTGACACCACCCTCCCTATCCCACAGCTTCTTTCGGGAGCAACGGTTGAGGCTATCGTCGGATCTTCTGTCATTGCCTCTGCCGTCACCGATGCCTTTGGAGGATACACACTCTCTGGCCTATTTCCAGGAAATTACTCCGTACGCGTCACACTCGCTTCCTATTCAAGCCAAAGCCAATCGATAACCGTCGCTGCGGGGGCAACGATAACTCTCAATTTCGCACTGGCAAGCACCCAAGGGACTCTTATTGGCAGCATCACAGATAGTACAACCGGTAATCCAATCGCTAGTGGATCCATTACCATCTTTCAAGGATCAACGTTTATTGCTACAACGCAAACAAATTCATCGGGATACTATACCATCAACAACGTCTTACCGGGTCAGTACACCGTCCGCGCATCGGCCTTGAACTATCAAACCACCACTCTTTTAGGAACGGTTGTAGCATCTCAGAACACAACAGTGAATTTTTCGCTGCTGTCAAATCCAGCGAGGCTGCAAGGAGTAGTTACCGACGATAACTCAATGCCAATCGGATCGGCAGCGGTGCGGGTGCAACAGAGCAATACGATTATAGCGTCGACAACCACCGCAACTGATGGAACGTATGACATAACAGGATTTGCACCAGGATCGTACATCGTCGTTGCTTCAGCACCTGCCTACCGAACAAGGATGTTAGGATTTACTGCCAGTAGCGGTCAGGCAGTCACCGATAACTTCGTTCTTCAGTCCAACCCAGAGACACTTGTCGGACGTGTCACAGATGCCATCACCTCTGCCCCTCTCCAAGGGGTCACCGTCGATGCCATACTGGGCGTCATCACCGTTGCTTCTGCAACAACGCAAGAGGACGGGACCTATTCAATAACAGGCCTCTCGCCGACAATCTATTCAGTCCGGGCCACGCTAGATCAGTACCGTACTGCCGCCCAGGGCGCCATCATCCTTGAAGGCCTGCCAACAACGTCTGACTTTGCCCTTGTCAACAATCCAGGTAGTGTCGACGGAACAATCTCGGACGTAAATACTGGAAACCCGATTCCTGGGGCCACCATTAATTTCATCCAGGGAGCAACCCTTATGGGGACATCCCTGACCGACGACAACGGACACTATCTCATTTCCACACTCGCTCCTGGTCAATATATGGTCCAAGCCATTGAACCAGGGTATGGCACCAAAGGCGTTGGAACCACGGTGACAGAAGGAGGACTCGTAACGGTGTCGTTTTCTCTTTCCACGTTGACGGGTACAGTGGCAGGAACGGTGGTGGATAATGCAACCGGCACCCCAGTTGGGGGCGCTATAATATGCGTCCTACAAAATTCCCAAATTTCCTCTCCCGTACTCACTGCTGCAGACGGCACATACTCTATGTCAGACCTTCTACCGGGAGGGTATACGATTCGCGTGAGGGCCGGAGGATTTCAGACATCCTATGCAGGAGCCTTCATATCCTCCTCTGAAATAACGGACATCAATTTCTATCTCTTGTCCGATTCAGGAAACGTTACAGGGACAGTGACGGATCACCTAGGAGGTCCCATTCCGGGTGCGACGATTCAGGTTCTGCAAGGAACCACGTCTATGGCATCAGTCTTGACGGACACTTCTGGGGTATACTTTGTGCCCTCTCTTCCACCAGGCTATTATTCAATATCCGTAACCGCCAGTGGCTACGTGAGTCGGATCGTAGGCATCCTCGTTCCCTCCTATCCTCCCAATGTTGTGTCAGATTTTATCTTAACTGACGGCTCATTACTCCCGTCGATTCAGGGCACTGTCATCGACATTGCCTCAGGAGCACCACTTCCGGGGGCTCTTATTGAAGTGCTTAGCGAAGGGACAGTGATTGCCAAAGTTCTGGCAGATATCAACGGCAGCTATACCATCTTCGATTTAGCTGATGGATCATATACAATACGTGCCAGCTCATTAGGATACCAAACGGGCGCCCAAGGTGTTATTGTCAACGCCACGACAACCGCCACGTCTGCTTTCGCCCTGGTGTTTGACGCTGGTAGCCTTGGCGGAACAATTACAGACGCTACCACCAGCCTGCCCGTTACGAATGCCGCCATTCAGATTTTCTTCAATGGCTCCCTCATTAATAGCTCTCCTACAAACTCAAATGGCCAGTACTTCTTTACCGACTTAAACACGGGCACCTATACCGTCAACATTATCGCCTCCGGGTATCAGACAACAAATCAAGGAGCCATCGTCTTCAACAACCAAACAACAACCCTGAATGTCCCCCTTTCACCAGGCGGTGGGAGTATCAGCGGCCTGGTCACAGACTCTCTCTCCCACACTATTGCTGGAGCAGCCGTTGTTTTGACGCAAGCAAACAGCATCATTCAGCGAGCTGTGACCGACACTGTCGGGCACTACCTGATAGAAGGCGCCCCAGCAGGACATTATGAAGTCCTCGTCTCCCGTTCAACTTTTCAATCACAAATCAAAGCCTCTACAATTGTCGAAGGCGAAACGACGACTCTCAACTTCAGCTTGAGTTCAAATCCAGGGACTATCATTGGAACAGTCCGAGATGCGCTGACAAGTACTCCTATTGCAAGTGCCTCGCTAGATGTCTTTCAAGGAGCGGATGTGATCGGATCGACCATCTCGGGTTCAGACGGCACCTACAGTCTAAGTGGCTTGCCGATGGGATCCTATCTGGTACGTGCTGGCCAGACGGGTTACCAGACAAAGTTAGCACCAGCGACGATAGCATCCGTTATTCCTGTAACCGTTGATTATTATTTACCATCCAATCCAGGAAATGTCATTGGAACAGTGACCTCTGCTGCCACGGGGGCTCCTATCCCAGGCGCCCTTGTCGTTCTTCAACAAAAGTCCCTGGAAATCATTCAGGTCTTTACCGATGAGCAAGGGCGATACTCACTGACAGGTCTTGCTCCTGGCAGCTCTGCGATTGTAGTATCATCCCTAGGATACCAAAGCGGCATTCAAGGCGCCTCCATTGTCAGCAACCAAACGCTGACCGACAACTTCCAATTACAAGTCAACCCAGCAACAGTTAGCGGCGTAGTACGGAATGCCATAACCAGCAATCCAATCATCGATGCCGAAGTCTTCCTGATGCGAGGAAGCGTTGTTTTTGCGAGCACTATCACCGACCCTCTGGGATACTATTCTATACCCGGCATAGCCACCGGTACCTATACTGTTCGCGCAAGTGCCCCAGGCTATCAAACATCCTTCGAAAACACCACGCTCACAGTGGGCCAATCTACAGCTATTAACTTCTCTCTCGGCCAGGAGACAGGAGCTATCAATGGGTTTGTACAGAATAGTGTGCCTGTACCTCTTGCTGGCGTCACCATTCGCGCTCTTCAAAATAACATTGTTATCGCTACGACAATAACTGGGGCAGATGGCCTCTATACGTTGTCTGGCCTCGCGCCTGGCGACTATGTCATCCGCGCAACGCAAGGCGAGTACTGCGTCGACCTACAACCGGCGACCATTGTTACAAGTGGAACGACCATTGTTGATTTTACGCTGAGCTCACATCCAGGAACGATTAGCGGATTCATCACTGATGCATTCACAGGAGCTGTTCTTCCCAGCGTCAGGACTCTCGCGCTTCAAAGCGACAATGTTCTTGTGACGTTCTTCACTGATTCTAATGGCTTTTATACTTTAGTCAATCTTGCTCCAGGGCAGTATACTGTGGTAGCAAATGGACCGGATATCTATCAGATTTCGACATCTGTAGTTGATGTGTTAGCAGACCAGACCACTACACATGACATCTCTCTTGAGAGAAACCCAGGTGCTATTTCAGGAAATGTCCAGGACGCGACATCGCATGCCATGCTTCAGAACGTAGAGATTGCTGTCCTTTCTGATTCAACAGTGATTGCATCGACGACCACGAATGCATCGGGAGAATATTCAATTCCAAGCCTGCCTCCTGGGACATATACCGTTCGGGCAACAGGCTCCAATATATATCAGGTAGGGATGCAAAGCGCTGTCGTAGAAAGCCTGCAAACCACAACAGTCGATTTTTCGCTCTTACACTTCCCTGGCACTCTCACTGGCAGAGTGAAGAATGCCACCACAAAAAAACGAATTGGCATGGCAAATGTTGTCGTGTATTCATCAGGATCCGTCATCGCATCCACATTCACCAATGCCAATGGCATCTATACTATCGAGGGGTTGCCTCCTGGTCGTTATAAAGTGGTAGCGTCCAAAGGAAACCGCTACAAAGTCTCCAAAAAACATGCAACGATTGTGGAAAATCAGCAGGCAAAACTCTCATTTTCGCTTACACCAATACCGGCTCCTCCGAGAGATCTCTCAGGGAAAGTGAAAAAAAGACACCATAACGAATATCACAAATACAAGTACAAAATCGAATGGAAAGAAAGCAAAAGCCACGGTGTGAAGGGATACTATGTATATCGTGATGGAAAACGCATTGCGAAGATTTCTAAGAAAGAAGAATTAGAATTCATAGATTACCACAGGCATCGCAAAGACCACACCTACTGCGTCCGAACAATCGACACTTTTGAAGAGCTAAGCGTCCGAGTGTGTGTGTCGTTGGAGTAGTCATAGGATCCCGACGTAGCACTCCTAATATTTCAGGGGACTCTGTGCTAGGCGAGAGATCCCCTGCCACCTGATACGATGCATGGGCCTGAAAGTGTACAGACTAAACTTTAGCATTTTTGGGGCACCGAGTTCGCAGAGCATTTTCTCTTTATACGATTGCATTTATCATAGATCGTCCTAGGCCATCTATGATAAATGCAAGAAGTCTAAAGAGAGATACGCTCTGCGAACTCAGGCCCCAAAAATGCTAAAGTCCAATACAGAAGCACGATAACCGAAAATTGCTTTTGAGATGAAGGCAGAGCACAAGAAATTAGAAAGAGTTTTTTACGCCCAGACGTCCGGTAGAAAACCTTTTGGCGCTATTCATTCGATGACGGCAAGGAGACCCATCCCTGAAGGAATGGGTCTCCTTGCCGTCATTGGATGAAGAGCCTGGCGTGAAATAATCGTGGTACAGGTAGTGCTTTCTTTGCACTCCAAGGAGTGCGCCGTTTTCGATAATGGCCGCAGAGTCAAAAATGGCCTCTCCATCTCGTTCGTTAAAGCCGACAATAACGGTTACGTAAGGAGAGGCTTCCTTAATGGCATGCAGCCATTCTTCAAAAAGAGGTTCTCCAACCTCCAGGGAGCTCTCACGAGCTACATTTTCATCAGCATAGTAGCCTGTTAGGGCACCCTCGGGGAAGCAAATAAAATCGACACTCATGGCCTGAGCCTTCGCCAAAATCGCCTTAATTTGGGCCATTCGAGCTTCAAGATCGTCTGCAGGTCTTAACTGGCTTGAGGCAATTCTCACCATTGTTCGCGCTAACCAATAAAAGTTTTTTAGAAAACGTCGAAATTATAGAAATCTACAGGACAAGCAACCTTCCTCGCACCTTCCTTTTTAAACCCAGGTTCACTGTATCACAGCATCACATGTGGCTACATCGTAAAAAAAACTCAACGAGTTTATCCCATGAATCCTTGTTCGCTGCAGCTTGCGCCTCCGGCTCTCCGCCTACCTCATAAAATGCCTTTGTCACCGGATGCTGAAAAGGCTCTGTCGTCATAGGGGCGAGAGGATTCACAATCACATGGCCAACCATTTCATAACACAGGTGCTGCCTAGATATCGAAGAGCCCATTGTATCTAGACGTTGCATGATTAGTTCCCCATAGATCGATGAAGGCCACATTTTATCATCTTTGCCGGAAATCAGAAGCACAGGACATCGGATATTTTCTACTTTTATCATTGCCGCTTCGAAGGCCGGCCTGTTTTGCATTTTTGCTAAAAATATCTTCGCCAAATTCACCGCTTTCTGTGTCCTTAACTGTTGGTAGACATCTTCTCTACTTGGAGAAGGCGCAGCAGGAATCGGCTTTCCAGCCAATGTCCATGATGGCATTTTCTCATTGGGCACCCCTCCGTACGTGACACAGCTTGGAACCACTGCCACGACCGATGAAAACTCATCTGGAAAGGTGCTTGCCAACAGCAAAACCAACTCTCCGCCTCTTGAAGGGCCATACAAGTGTATTTGATCGGATTTCACATACGGTTGAGATTGAAGCCAGTGAATGCCCTGTAAAAAGTATTCTAGGGGAATATTTTCAAGATTTTTAGGAAGCCCATCGGCGTTAAAATACGCTAAGGCCAGCGCAACAAACCCTTTTTCAGCAAATAATTGCGCCACGGATTCATAAAAACCTCCATCTGACCCACTCAACACGATAATGGCAGGCCGAGGCTCAGAACATTCTGGAAGGAAAATTTTAGCAACAATTCCACTTTCATTGGCGTCAATTGAGGTAACCATAAACGCATCCTTAGGATAGGCGTGACTGCTTGGGATACAGGCAAGAACACATAATAGAAGCAAACTCTTCATTATCATCACAAAAAAAGTTCAAGAATTCTGCTGTAAGGGGCTGTAAAAAAATAAAATATGCAAGCTGGGTGAGCGAGGTCATCGAGATGTCGAGGATCGTAACGAAGCCCATAGCGTGCTATGGGCGAGGAACGATCCATCGGCAGATCGATAGCCTCACACGCTCAGCCAACTTGCACATGTTATTCTTTTACAGTCCCTAAGGCCGTGTGAAGCGCAACTGTGAGAAGAAAGTCAAAAGCTTCCTTTTTCTTCTCCTTGTCAAAAACAGGCCGCTCCCATTCTAGGTTGGCATACGAATCGCTCATAAGAGTAAAAATAGCCGCGATTTTGATCTCTTCATGGAGCGAAACTACGGCGAATTCAGCCGCTGCTTCCATTTCAGCACATAAGACACCATCTCGTTGGAAGTATTTGACCTCTTCTTTGCCGATTTTATAGAAGGCATCAGACGTAAGGCTGGTGCCAACGTGGAAGCTTTTGTTCATGCCCTTCAAAACGCTGATAATTTTTCCCGTTAGATCACGTGATGCAAAGGCATATTTTGCATAGGGAAGATAATGGTGTGAAATCCCTTCGTCGCGGATTGCTCTATCACAAACGATGAGATCTCCTAAAGAGAGCCCCCTTTGGATGGTGCAAGCCGTTCCAATCGATATAAACTGCTTGACGCCCCATTCAATGGCCGTGTCAATTTTCATCGCGTTTGTTGGCGCGCCAATACCAAAGCATGCAAGAGCGACACCTGGATAATCAAGCAAATATATGACTTCTGAAAAACATCCATCGCATGATTGATGCCGATACTTTTGTACAAGATATTGAACCATAGCCTCATTGTAACACAGGATTAGCGTGGTTGGTGGTGGAAGCGTTGGATATTTCCCAGTCTTTTTGTAGTAGTCAAGCACACCTTTGGGAGTGTGTAATGATGAATAACTTGCCTTGTTGGGACAGTGGGGAAAAGGAATCGTAGGATGTTCAATCTGTTGAATTGGTTCAAAAGAATGTGTTGGTTGAATTTCTCCATACACAGCGCATGACAAGGCGACAAATAAGAATCCAATCAATAATCTCGTCATAATATCTCTCCTAACCTCTTCACGACGATTCGAAACTACAATAATACATACTCTGGACTTTATATCAAAACTCTTATAGTATTCCAATCGTTCATCTATTCTTCCGGTGTGAAGCTCAAAAAGGTGATTATCATAGTCGTAAAAATATATTGACTCGCCCTCCTGAGCCGCTTCTAAAAATCAGGACTAATGTGGACCTTTGGTCCTCACAGACCAATGTCAAGCCTTCGTCCTAGATACGACAGCCTAGCAGCTCTGCTGTCGGTTCGCGTGCTGGATTCGCACCAACAACATCCAAGACCCTTC
>CAINFV010000198.1 GCA_903848235.1 Chlamydiia bacterium
CTAGGAGTCTGTCCGAATAAACATTTTTACCAAAATTAAACTTCTACGAACTATCAAGCGGCAAAATCGCATAATGAACCAGTGCGTGAAACGGCAGAACCATAAGCGGCAGGGAACTTAATATCACCTGTGTTATCACAGGGCAGCCTCTGCGTAATAATCTCTTGGTGATGTGCTTTGCACAGCTTGAGCAAATTGTGTCCAATGCAGATTAACCGCCATTCGTCATTTACCTTATCCAGCCCTCGGAGCAAGAACTGCCGGAACCCTCTGGCCTGCTTGATCTGTCCAAAGACCGGTTCAGGTAATATTTTCCTCAGGGCATAGCATTTCTGCCCTTTCTTCGTTCTTAGCTTACGCCGCATCCGGTCTGGTATTGAGAGACTTCGAGGTATCCGTCCGCGTGGTGCAGGTTGTACTGCTGCGTTGTGACTGGTCTTATGTGGAGGTATGTAGACATCGATCCCCAGGGCGGTTAGATTGTTCACGGTGTCACTCGAGAAATAGCCTGCATCTGCTGACATCTGACGGGGGAGTTGACCGGTATTGGCTTTTACCACATCCATCATTGGTTCTGCCTGCCCCCGGTCCACCGGTCTATTTGTAATTTCAGCCGCCACAATCACCTGGCATTCACTATCGACGGCGGCTTGTGCATTATAACCCTGTATGAAATGCTTACTACCTGATGCCGGCATGATACGGGAATCAGAATCGGTGAAGTTCCTTTGTGTCTTGTCTTGCGGCGTCACAGTCAATGGACTTTCCTTGTGCTCTTCTTCGGCCTTCTGCCGGGCTTCCTCTTCCAGTGCTTGTCTGGCCTCCTGAATCTTCTTCAGTCTGCTCTCCCTGAAAGCCAGCTCTTTCGGCAGTTCATCGCCTCTCTTGCCTTTGCCATATTTCCGGTCTTCCTCTTCATCCACAGCTTCCGCTCTTCTCAATAGCTCCTTCACCTCCACCTGAAGACGAGCTTCCTCTTCCTTCATCCTCTTGTAACTCATCGCCTTATGCCTGGAGGCATTGGCCTTCATCTTCGTGCCATCCAATGCTACATGTCCGAGCTTGACCAATCCCGCCTTCTGGCAGAGCTTGAGCACCTGTACAAATAAGCCTGCCAGAGCTTTAAGGTGATCCTTGCGAAAATCGGAGATCGTGCGAAAATCAGGGGTATTATTGGCGGCAAGCACACGAAAAGCAACATCCTCTTCCAGTTTCTTAGCTATCTTACGAGAAGATGGCACCCCTACACAGTAAGCATATAGCAACACTTTCACCATCATCCTCGGATGATATGGCGGACAACCACGTTCTTCCCGTTCGTAGCGCTCCAATATCTCTGTCAGGTCGAGTTGATCAACCACATCGGTAATAAAATAGGTCAGATGGTCGCCCGGCAACCATTCACGCATCGAAACCGGCATAAGAAATGACTGGTCGGGTTCATAAGGGCGAAAGGTTTTGCTCATTAAGCATCTCCTGATTGAATAATTTCCCCATTATAACCCTACTAACTATAACTCGCTATTACTCGGACAGGCTCCTAGGAGCTTGTCTGAATAACACTCGATAGTACCATATGATTTACCTTCAACTTTACAGTTTAATAAAAAGCTATCAATGGCTTGCTTGATCGTAGTAACTTTTACTTTCGTAGACATTGAACCTCTCCTTATTCTTGTTTGAGTGCGTGAGAGGATAGTCTTTTTACGGAGAAGGTCAATAGTCAAGTTTGAGCATCAGACAGTTATCAAGTACAATAAACGTGTCAGGAGTATTCTTGATAAGGCAGTACAATGCAACATTCGATCAAGGCTTACATTCACAAGGGCGACAAGTATTACGTGGCCGAGTGCCATGAAATAGCTGTTGTCACACAGGGCAAAACACTTGACGAAACAATTGAGAATCTGAAAGAAGCGGTCGCAATGCATCTTGAAGGAGAAGACCCGGCCGACTTCGATCTAGTACCTCATCCTTCTCTGCTGGTTACACTTGAGCTGGAGCCAACTGGTGTCGCCTAGGTTAAGGCA
>CAINFV010000199.1 GCA_903848235.1 Chlamydiia bacterium
CGCTGTATGGCTGTATACCGCTGTATGGCTGTATACCGCTGTATGGCTGTATACCGCTGTATGGCTGTATACCGCTGTATGGCTGTATACCGCTGTGCCGTTGTGCCGTTGTTCTGAATAAAGTATTGGGTATTTGGCAGTTGTGCGGCTGGGCTGCCCTAGTATCTCCCGTTATCCCTTATACCCCTAGTGTGTGGCGTGGCTCGCGTGTGTTTTCTGGTTTGGCTCCTAAAGCAGCTCCGCGCTTAATTATAAGTTACCTTCTTCTTGCTTCTATGCTTCTATGATTCCTGCTCCCATCTTTTAAAAAAAGAGGATGTGAGCCTAAAACACTTGCCCATAGAGCCTAGGTATTGAAATGAGAGCCAAAATCTCAACTAAATGGCCATCATAAAGGGAATATGCGAGGTCTTATACCCCGCATATCTCCTCATCTAGAACAGGAATGGCTCTGTTCTGTTGCAGATTGACGCATAGATATCTGATACTTGCTGGTCTGTAACTTTGATGCCAAGGATTTTCCTCTTGGTGGTTGTCAGTTCCATCAGGTATACGTCGTTGTTATCTGCGTATTTATAGACCACGAGCTTGGCGTGAGTGCCTGGAAGGCTGATTATCATCATATTGGGCATTCTCATCTTCCAGAGCAGCTCAGCGCCTGTCATCTCATTGGGTGGTCTATCCTTGCGATTCTCACGCCATCCTTGGTAGAATTTGGGCATAGGATATTTTGGTTATATCCTCCCTTATCTAAATTTACGCATTCTCAACTGGGGTGGTGTCAGTCAAGAGTGCAGCCGCCTTTCTGGCCGCTTCGTCGGTGATGACGCCGATCAGCCTGTCAGTCTCTTCTTGCAATGCTCCTGCGCAGACCTTGACCTTGCCGTTTTCGATATCATCAATAATTGCCTCTTGGTCGCCGATTTCTTTCAGGACGCCCTTAAGGTTCTCAGTTTTCTCTTCCAAGTGTCCTTCCAGGTGTTTCTTGTCTGCTGCCAGTGCCTCGATCTTGATGGCCTTCTTTGGGTCGGCATCATTGATCTGAGTGACCTCGAAGTCATTGGACAAGATCTCGAGTTTGATCTCTTCGATGAACTTGGTCAGCTTATCTTTGGTCTGGTTGAGGCGCATCAATCCTTGTCTGACAGAGTTGACCATTTCCATCCTCAAACCTGAGCGTGCCAGAGAGCGGGCCTTCGATACGATTTCGTTGTACATAGTTCGTTGTTTTAGTTAATAATATTGATTGAATTAGAGCACAATGTGCGATTTAGACTGGGACATCGCTGTCTTCGTCTTGGCCGTCTCTGGCTGGCATGTTGCTTTCTGGGCTGAAGAACATCATCTCTGCTTGGGATTTCATCTCCTTCATCTCCTTGGCCATGGCGCTGATGTAGGCGTCTACGTCCACATCTTCCGCCGTGAGGTTCCAGACTGCATCCCTGTATTCGTCTGCTAACTCTGAAATCCTGTCAGCTTTTTCCTCTATTTTGTCGTAGATTTCCATGGAGTCGCTAGCATCTGCCTCTCTGCCGTCTTCATCTCTCTCAAATCCTGTATAACAATCTCTTCTTATGTCGTTGTAGCCTAGGCTTTTGAAGGTGTTATACGGCTTGGGTTTATAACCCTTGGAGGATGTGGTGACTGGAGTAGGCGTTGGCACGAATTCTGCTATAACCAGCTTCCTTTTCTTGAACTTCATCTCTTTATCCAGCTTGAATGAATAAAGGATTTCTTCAGCGATCGGTTCTCCCTTGCCCTCGCTGCTGAGGTAGATCTTGCCGCGCATTTTGGCTAGGTTTAGAGGATTAGTCTTCCTGCCAAAGAATATTTGCACTGCCTTGTTTGTCTTCTTGTTGACCTGCACCGCTATGAAGGCCATTGAGCCCCTGGCCATGATTGTGCCAGATTGCTCTTCAATGTACCTGGCCAATTCGATTGCCAAGGTTTCGCTGTCATTGAACTTGTCTTCATGATCCGTGGTGTAGCAGAAGCCCAGAGCTTCATGGCTCAGCTTCACTTCGTCTTCGTTGTATATGACCCCGTTATGGACTACGAGGTATTTGTACTTAAGGCTGCCATTGTCAACCACCATAGGATGAGTCTGTCTGAGCTTGTTGTCGGTAGAAGTCGGAGTGCGGTGATGGATTATCATCGCTTGGCTGGGATTGTCTCTTATGTCTAACATGAAATTTACCGGTTCTGTTGCCCTCACGACCTTTACTTTATTATCGGGTGATATATCAATGATACCAAAACCCTTAGTTCCTCGGCTGAATTGCTCCTCATATTGGTCTATGATCCAGTCATTGACCTTCGGCGCCTTCTCAGTCCTGTCGATGCCCAAGATTATGCCGCACATGTGGCCTCGCTTTCTTTTCCCATATAGACATTTATAATAGTAAAATCTGGGTTATTTTTTTGGAATCTTTTTACGTTGTTTTCAGATAATTTGAACCTAGCGTCGTTGTTTTCACTTTCTAGGACATAGATCATTACTTTCTTGTCCTTATTTTCTACTTTTTTAAGTTTAGGGAAGATGGCATCGTATATCTTGCCGCCGTCAGTATCCTTGGTGAGC
>CAINFV010000200.1 GCA_903848235.1 Chlamydiia bacterium
GCGTATAAACCCAGGTTCTAAGACATCGTCCACATATTCCATCGGAGCGCACATAGCATGAATCCTAAAAAAACTTCTGTTACCATTGCCGGCAAAGAGATCTCTTTCGAGACTGGCAAAATCGCGCGTCAGGCTAATGGCTCTGTCGTCGTGTGCTGCGGAGAAACGATGGTCCTTGCCACCGCCTGCTCCACCCCTGATCCACTTCCAGACATCGACTTCCTCCCCCTCCGTGTCGACTACCAAGAGAAGTTCTCATCCGTCGGAAAGACACCATCTGGATTTATCAAGCGAGAAGGCCGCCCCGCCGAACGGGAGACGCTCACCTCTCGTCTCATTGACCGCCCCATCAGGCCAATGATTAAGGAAGGGTTCTACCACGATATCCAGCTGCTCTCCTACGTCCTCTCGTATGACGCTATTCATTCTCCGGATGTCCTCGCCATCTGTGCAGCCTCTGCTGCATTATGCCTCTCTGACATCCCCCTTATTAAGCCCATTGGCGCTGTGCGCGTAGGGCTTATCGAGAACACCTTTGTTGTCAATCCAACGGTTGATGAGCTGAAGACATCTACCCTTGACCTGATTCTTGCGGGAACGGAAGATGCCGTCTTGATGATTGAAGGGTCATGCCAGTTTCTTACTGAAGAGCAGATACTTCAAGCCATCGCTATTGGCCACGAAGCAGTCCAAAAGATATGCCACTGCCTCCACCAATGGCAACAAGAGCATGGCAAAGAAAAGCGTCTTGACACACTTCACACCATCGATCCTGCTCTCACGGCTCTCGTCGAAGAAAAGGCAATGCCAATGCTTCGCAAGGCAGCCACCACTCACAATAAAAAAGAACGCGAAAAAGATATGGCGGCAGCGTCAAAAGCCATCATCGCAGAGCTTACTGCTGAAGCACATACCCCTCGCTTTGAAAAGAGAGATGTCAAAGCGGCACTAGAAAACGTCTCTTCTGCCTTCATGCGCAAATCGATTTTTGACTCTGGCATCCGTTGGGACGGACGAAAGAATACTGAGATTCGCCCCATCTTCATCGAGCAAGGGCTTCTCCCACGTACCCACGGCTCTTCTCTCTTCACCCGTGGCGAGACACAATCTATCGCCATCTGCGTTCTCGGTGGAGAGCATATGGCACAGAGGTTCGAAGACCTTCATGGCGAAGGTGAGCAGCGCTTTTACATGCAATATTTCTTCCCGCCATTTTCTGTCGGCGAAGTCGGGCGGGTCGGAGCCCCAGGGCGACGTGAGATCGGCCATGGAAAGCTTGCAGAGCGCGCCTTAACAGCGGCACTCCCTTCAAAAGAATCCTTCCCATATATCATCCGTCTTGAGTCAAACATCACAGAATCAAACGGCTCTTCATCGATGGCCTCCGTCTGCGGCGGCTGTCTTGCCCTCATGGAAGCTGGGGTTCCTATTCAACGTCCTGTGTCAGGGATTGCCATGGGGCTTCTGCTCGATCAAGACCGATGTATTATATTGTCCGATATCCTCGGTGTAGAAGATGCCCTTGGCGACATGGACTTTAAAATCACTGGCGATCACCTCGGCATCACTGCCTTCCAGATGGACATCAAAGTTGAAGGGATCACCATCGACATCATGAGGCGTGCACTCGGCCAGGCAAAAGAAGGGCGAATTCACATCCTCAACAAGATGCTCGAGGCATGCCCAAAATCAAAGACCATGTCAACATATGCACCACGCATCGAGACAATACAGATTAAGCCAAGTAAGATTGGCATTGTCATCGGCCCTGGCGGGAAACAGATTCGCGCTATCGTCGAGGAGACGGGTGTAGACATCAATATCAACGACAACGGCACCGTAAGCCTCGCCAGTGCATCTGCAGAAGGCCTTGAGCGCGCAAAGCAGATCATCCTAGGCCTTACAGCAGAAGCGGAGATCGGCAAGACATATAGCGGAAGACTTATGTCTATCGTTCCCTTTGGCTTTTTTGTAGAGATTCTGCCGGGCAAGGAAGGGCTCTGTCATATCTCTGAGCTTGACGTCAACCGTATTGAAGACATCAATGACTACGTCAAAGAAAAGAACATTAAGATTGGCGATGAGCTCCAGGTGGTCGTCCAAGATATCAACGACCGTGGGCAGCTAAAGCTCTCTCGCAAAGCATTGCTCCGGCAAGCACGCCCTCAGGCTCCTATTCCTGCCTAAGGAATGCAGTAGCACTTAGGGACTGGGAAAAGAATAACATGCGCCAAGTTGCGTGAGCGAGGTCGTCGAGATGTCGGGGGTCGTAACGAACCCCATAGCGTACTATGGGCGAAGAACGATCCCTTCGGCAGATCGGTGGCCGCAGCCAACCAACTTAGGGCATGTTATTTTTTTTCCTAGGAGGCTAGAGTTTTTACTGTAAACCCAGGTTGCTACCTATTCGCTAGGGGCAACGATGTTGGGCGAGCCAGATAGAGCGATTCGCGACGACGTCAAGGGCGCGGGTAGCCCGTGACTAGAAACGAAGCGCTTTAGATGGCCGTCCAACGAAGTTGAACCTAGCGAATAGATAGCAACCTGGGTTGTAAGAATGAGAAGGGGCATGTCACCCCTCATGTGATTTATAACCTCAACTTTGCAAACTCGCGTTTACAGCCAGCCGGAGGAACATATGTCAAAATGGCTTATCTTCGGTCTTGCCACTTTATGCATGGTGGCGACCCACGGTTTCACTGAAACACCTCCTCAAACTCAAGTCAGTTCTTCCCCAGAAAATATAACTTTATTAAAGAGGCGAGAACAAGACAGGCAGCGGTATACGGTAGAGCAAAAAACACTTCATAACTTTATTTGTGAGAAAAAAATAGACTATGCTCCATATTTTGCGGCCTATCTGTTTGGTGTTGAAGTTGACAGCCTTCATAATACCCTTTTTATTATCAGCAAGTCCGAGAGCCTTGTCTTTGATCAGCAGGAAATCGAAGAAATAAAAAGACGCGTTCTTTTTATGGATGATTTCCAAGACACTATGGATAAATATTATTTTTCACATTCCGATTTGCAAGGGTCCTTTGATCCGCATAAATTTGGATGGCCAGAATATAAAAATGTGCCCTATGCGCCGTTTACCAGCGTAAATAGCACAGATACGCATCTGTATGGGTTTGTCAATAGGCCAAAGAAAGTGCAACTCATTGCTGGAATGAATTTTCTAGAGGATGGCCCCTACGGGAAGCAAACGAATCCTCAGGCGATTTTTATCGACTATGAGTTTGGCCCTAGGCGAAATGGTTCTCTCGAAGAAAGAAAGGCTATTCTGTTTCATAAGTTAAATGAAGACTTTAAGAAGACCAAAGAGGAGGTAACTTCCTCGTTTCACGCTGATAGACTACCGGCCATCAACGAAGTGTGTCGGATAACAAAGAAATCAAAAGACGAAATTACCATACTCGACGTTGGTTGTGGTCTTGGCAAGGTATTACACATGCTCAGAATGGAAGGCTATAAGAAGCTGCACGGAATCGATATGGATAGCAGCAAGATAGACGTTTTGCAGAAGGTATGTGCCGAGAACGGGATACAGGAAATATCCGTTGCCTTGATCAATATGAACTCTGAAAAGGTTCTTGATGCAATACGTCAAGAATTCAAACACAATGTATTTGACGTGATCCTTCTTCACGATACGATTGAACATATCCCTGATCCTCGTGCAACGCTCCACACGATCAATTCCTTGTTGGCTCCTGGTGGAGCAATTCTTTTTACTGGGATGCCAGATGTAAATTCCCTTTCTGCTCAGTTTGAGGCGGCGACCTATGGTGATTACAACAAATTCACTCATTGTAATTTTTTCACAAAGGAAGGTATTGCGGCATTTGCGCACGAAGAGGGATTTAAAGTAATATTTTTACACGACAACAATTCAGGCCCAAACATTCCAAACATAAACTGGAGTTTTATTTACGATGAATGTTTTCCGTATGTGGTGAATGAAACATGGTGGGTGTTGGGAAGGCAGTTGCCTGATGGAATGACAATACGAGATGTTTTTTCCGACAATGCTCTTGTATATAATATGTATTCACAGCGTCCCCAAGACGGCTGTCAAATGAAGGTAACTTTTGAAAGATACAAGCTTTATGAAAAGCACAAGGAATACGTCAATCTGCTATGTAAGAAGTTTTTTATTGAGACCACCAATACTATTCTCTCTGAAGATGAGTTGAAGGATCAATTAAAAGGCCTTAAGGAGAATTTATTTCTCACTCTTGTTTTGGATACTCCGACTGGAATAGGCGGTGATGACAGAGAGCTGCTTGCGACGATAGATGATGCGGAATCAATGCGGATCCAAGCAACATTTCAAGATGCATATCAGCTCTCTCTTCGAACGCGTTGGTGCTATTTTACGAAAAAAAGGGTGCCCGTGTAAAACCCATGTTGCCACCTATTTATTTGGTCCACCTTCTCTCAACCTTCCATTTTCTAGCCTCCACACATCGGTCGCAACCCGCTCTATAAACCGTCTGTCATGTGAGACGGCAAATACAGCACCTTGAAATGTCTTCAACGCCGCTTCCAAGCTCTCCAAGATCGTCAAGTCCAGATGATTCGTTGGCTCATCGAGAAACAGGACATTACACTTCGACAGCATGAGATACAGCAGCAGCAACCGTTTTTTCTGCCCGAGGCTTAAGGTGCCAATCGTCTTCCGCAGAAGGCCAGCATCTGCAAGACCTGTCTTATGCAACTCCTCCTGCACCCGGCCCTCAGAAATGGTAAAAGCGCCCATCAACGTCTCCCCGACCGTCCCCTCCGATGGAAACATCTCAAGATTTTGGTCGAGATAGCCGATTTTCACAGAGGGCGCTGTCTTCACCCGCCCTCCGTCCAAAGGAACAGCTCCAAGAATAACGTTCATCAACGTCGTCTTTCCACAGCCATTATCACCTTGCAGGACAATGCGAGCTTTTTTTTGGAGCTCGAAGGAAACCTCGGTGAACAGCGTGCGCCCTTCGTACGACTTGCTCACCCCGATAGCTTCAATGGCAACTGTCGAGCAGAGCTCGAGAGGCTCAAAATATATTCCCCTATACGCCTTTGGAATTGGATGGGTTAGCTTTTCTGCTTCTAGTTCTTCAAGCCGCCCCTTTGCCTGCCGGAGAATCCTGCTTTTACTGCGCAAAAAGTGTTCACCACGGCTATCGTATGCCATAGTATTTCCGTCTTTTGGTGGTGGTGGCTTTGCTTCAGCAAAGGACTTTGCACGGATAAGCTGACGAAGGGCCTTCTTCTCCTCGTTCCACTGAACAAACTCGCAAAGCTTCCTCTCCCTCTCACGTTTTTTTTCTTCCAAAAAAGCATCGTAGTTGCCTGTATAAAGTGTCAGCTGATGAGCAGTCGGCGACAGCTCCGCTAACCTGTTGCACACCCTATTGAGAAACGTGCGATCGTGAGTGATCATCAGGACAGCGCCACGATAGCCTGAAAGGAAACTCTCAAGCCATTCTACAGCCTTGATGTCCAGATGGTTTGTAGGCTCGTCGAGCACAAGTAGATCTGGAGATTCTAAGAGAAGCCTTGCGAAGGCAACTTTCGACCTCTCTCCACCGCTGATCTTTGCCATTGGCATCGAACAATCCATGCCACTGAGCCCAAGGCCACCAAGCACTATCTTACAGCGATGGCCACTATCATAACCTCCTGCTGCTTGTAGTTCTTCATGGCACCTCTCCCATTCGCCCAGAAGCCTTCGCTGGACTTCTTCAGAAACCTCTTTGTTGGCAAGTCCTGCTTCTAGCGCCTCCATTCGAATCCTAAGAGAATGGCAGCGACCCACTAAAAACTCTCCAACAGTACATTCCTTGCCTGAGCCCTCCACCTCTTGTGGAAGATATCCGATGCGAAGCGCTTCTGCAGTTTCTATAACTCCACTATCTGGAAACTCGATGCGAGTGATGAGCCTTGCCAGTGTTGATTTGCCAACGCCATTTTCTCCAATGATCGCCAGGCGGTCACCATGGCTGATGGTCAAAGAAACATGTTGTAAAATCTCTTTTGGCCCATAGGCCTTAGACACATCGCTTAATTTGAGCAGCTGATATGACATAGTACCTCCCTTCTACTAGGAAGAGGGTTTTCGATGAATTGGCATGAACGAATCCATACCCAGGGGAGGAGAAATGAGGAGGGAGACCCCCACTCATTTGAAACAGTCCTCCCAAAGCACACGCTCTCGAGGAAGAAGAGAACAGCAGTACGTTTCCACACATTGACGTTCGTCGTCTCTCTTGTGGATCAAACGTGAAGAAAGGGAGCAATACCCCCTTTCAAACCCAATAGATCAATGTACTATCGAGTTTTTGACGTCGTTGTTACTGCTGCTGTTTCAATGGTGTTCTCCCATATGGAGTGACTAATGGATAGATCGCCAGAATCCATTCAGGCATTTTGACATCGAATCGTTCATTATATAGAACTAATGCCTGAAATTTCAAATATTTTTCAGCAAACTTCTAGCCTGCGTTTACAAGTTGGGGACTGCAAACTAAGACAAAAACCAATTTTTCAAATTAACGACAGCATAATTTTTCAAAAGGATGACGCCAGAACCTGCAGCTGATCCGACAGTTGCCCCTACAAAAGGAATTGGTAGCAAAAATTGCCCAACAGACGCACACCCAAATGAAATTCCCGTGTCAACGACAGCGTCAAAGCCATTTGCAAAGGCCTCTTCAGCAGTCTTTGCGGTAAAAAATGCCTTGCCGACAGAGTACGTAGCATTTAAAGCCGAAACACCTGGAATCTTTTTTACCAATTCGGGGGCAAGTTCTTTGGCAGCACCTTTAACCATGGAGTAACCGACATTTTGAACCACCTGAACACCAACGCCTTTCACCGTTGATCCAACCACTTCTTTAGCAGCACCTCCTGCCGCCTCAAAGCTATAATTCCCTTGGGCGATAAAATCTACCGCAGCCGCTCCCAAATTAGATCCTAGGGCATTTAGCCCCGTGTCTCGACCCTGTTTGATTTCTTTTCCAAGACGTTTGACTCCAGACTGCACGCTATGACCAACGGAAGCCTTGGCGGCTCCCCTGAAAACGTTGTCCATTCCCTTGACGACGTTCACCCTGGTCTTTAGTCGAGCTTCAGCAAGTAGTTTCTCTGCCTGAGCTTTGGATATTTTTTTTGGCTGCCGTCAGCCATTGTCAGAATGATTTCCTGCCGGCCTTCCTGCAACTTTCGGTCAAGCTGACGAGCCACCCAGTCAGCATGACCGGCCTGCTCGAGTTGTTCTGACCCTTTCGCATACTCCCGACGACCTGTGAGAAGCACATCATGAGCCGCGTCGTCAACCTTTTGCGCCATTTTCTTTACATATTCAGCCGCCCTATAACGCCTTCCCTTTTTGCCTAACGATTCAGCTGACGAATCTTCTTCTACCTCTTCACCTGCCTGGTATTCTCCGTAGGCTTCGTAAGCGCCTCCCAGACCCTCCTTAAGGTCCTCTAGAATCTCTTCTTGTCGTTTCTGGTCTTCGGATGATTCGTCATGTACGTAATCTGGCTTCGGATCCAGCGAAGGCTCGGTTTCGACCACGAATGTTGTCGGAGCCGAATCAGTAGCTGATATCGGTACTACACGCTTTTGATCTAGGGGTTGAACGTCAGACGACGCAAGTTTCTGGCAGACATACTCCATAAGCGCTTCTTCAGCAGCTTTTCGGGCTTTTTTTGAACTCCCTCGGGAATATGAATCGAAGAGATGCGGTTCACTATCATCAAAAGTCGAAACGATCTCAAGCCGACATTGATGGCCGAATTTACTTGGGTATTCGTAATATAAAAACCGCTTTCCCTGAACAACAATTTCTTTGAGAACTGCATTCTTGAAGTGCCCCACGTACTGAAACTTAGGACTTGGAAGACCTAACTTTTTCAAAGTGTCGCCTGAGGTAAACTGACCATTCGGAAGATAGACAAATGCAGAAGCGGCACTTCTTTGACAGGCGGAGTCTCTTTGATAACTGTCCGAAAAGGGTGTGGCAGTAAATGAGTATTGTTCGGGCAGAGAATCAAACCCCAAGTACAGGGGTGGATAGACGCCTTGGTAGAGATCCTCTTTGAAAGAGAGGGACATGGAAACGCTCCTATTTAGTTAAAAGTTCCGATTTACGATCTACTAGTCTGACATAACCCAATTTTTCCCGTAGATAACAGCAGAGCCAGCAAAAGATCCTATAAATGCCCCTACAAACGGCACTGGTATTAAAGCTTGTCCAGCAGCAGCACACCCAAGTGAAATTGCCGTGTCAACGCCTGCGGTAATGCCATTTGCGAGGGCTTCTTCGGCAGTATTTGCGGTAAAAACCGCTTTGCCGACGGAGTAAACAGCGTTTATTGCAGTAACGCCCGGAATCTTTTTTGCCAGTTCGGGGGCCAGTTCTTTGACGGCACCTTTAGCCATGGAATAGGCGACATTTTGAGCCATCTGCCCAGCAACACCTTTCACGGCCTGTCCAGACGCATCTATGACATTCTCGCCTACTGCCTTCAGGCTATAATCACCTTGAACAATAAAATCGACTGAAGCTACCCCAAAATTAGATCCTAGAGCATTTAACCCTGTGACGCGTCCCTGTTTAATTTCTTTTCCAAGGCGCTTGGTTCCCGACTGCACGCTATGACCGACAGACGCCTTAGCAACCCCTCTGAAAACGTTGTCCACTCCCTTAATCACGCTCGTCTGACTCTTTAGCCGAGCTTCAGCGAGGAGTCTTTTTGCCTGATCTCTAGTCACTGTTTTTTGTTGGCCGTCATTTGTTTTCAGGGTGATTTTCTGCCCACTATCCTGCAATTTTTGGTCGAGGAGATCTGCTACCTTTTCAAGGCGAAGGGCCTTTTTAAGCTGTTTTCCGCCTTGCAATCCCTCTGCACGTCCAGTGCGAAGAGCTTCCTGAGCCGCGACGTCAATCTTTTGCGCCAATTTCTTAAAAGAGGCTAACGGCCTATAGCCCACACTTTTTGGTGCTGGAGTTTGAGAAGGCAGCTCTTCTCCCATCTGCCCGCCTCCCACTCGTTCTTCGTAGACCTCGTGAGCACCTTCCAGCCCATCTTTAAGCCCTTCTTGGATCTCTTCTTGTCGCCGCTCGCCATCGGAACGATGGTCAAATTCTCTATTTGGGTCTGGATCTGGATTAATTTCGGCGGCCTGTTCTTCAGCTGCTTCTTGAATTGTTGGTTCTGAATGAGTGTCATCAGATACCGCTGTTGTCGTACTTTGTTGATCATCAGAAGGGGTTGGCGTCTCATCAGCCGCTGGCGGTTGCTGGTCCGTCGACGTTGTTGTCGTCAAATCTGTAGATGATATCGATGTTACCTTTTGGTTTTGGAGCTGAACACCAACGAGTTTCTGATTGACAAACTCCTTCAATGCAGTTTCGGCAGCAACCCGGGCTTTTTTTGAACTGCCTCGAGAGCACGGGTCGAAGAGGTGTGTTCCGATACTCGAAGGAGCCTGAACAATCTCAAGCCGACATTTGTGACCGCATTTACTAGGATATTCGTAGTAGACAATCCGATTTCCTTGAACAACGATTTCTTTAAGAACCGCATGTTTGTCGCGTCCAACGTATTGTAGCTTTGGTCTGGGAAGCCCTGCGAATTTCAAAGCATTGTCAGTGGTAAACTGACCGTTTGGAAGATAGACAAATGCAGAAGCCGCACCTCTTGTATGGCTAGCTACTATAGGGGTGGCCGAAAAGCTCTGTGTGGGATGAGCGTTAGTCTCTAAGTGCAGGTGATAGACACCTTGGTAGTCATTTTCTTTAAAGGTGACAGTCATGAGAACGCTCCTATTTTGTTGAAGGGGGTCTTGCCTGTTCATTGAAAAAAACAAATTTGTGAAAGTATATTCAAATCGATAATTTTATATCAATAAAAGCCTCCTCATTCACGCCGATAGTTTTTTAAAACAAAACGTTACAAAAACATAACTAAAACGCAGGATAGCATTAATTGCTCATCGGAGAAAAAACCACTTGCGACAAAATGAAATTAGGCCTTGTCCCTAAAGTGGGCCACCTACGCTGCCATAGCCCTGGGTCTCGCAGGAAGGAAGTCAACACGTCACAGCCACTGGACGGAGAAGATTTGGTTATGTCTTGAACTTTATCCAATAATCAATGGAGGATTGTATTTGGATGGGATACTCAGCCTTTTGATGTGTGCATAATTGATTATCACTAAGGAGATATTGATGAAAAGAAAGCCAACCTCTCCTGGGGAGATTTTGAACGAGGAGTTTCTAAAGCCATTGGGAATAACCCAGAAGAAGCTTGCTGACCATTTTTGCTATAAATGGGCGATCTAGTGTGACGCCTGAAATGGCTCTGAAATTGGCCGGTGCTTTCAACACAACACCTGATTTCTGGCTGAATGCTCAAATGGCGATAGATTTATGGTCGTTAGGTGAAAAAAAACCAAAAGTTCGATCGTTGATCGGGAGAGGCCGTAGAATGGTCGTTTGCCAATGAACGGTAAAAACGACGCAGCTTTTTTATTGCAACTGCTAAAAAAGTTGAGGGTCTCGACTTTGCAAATTTTGCGGCCCCATATTCAAGGAAGAAGCAAACCATAAGACTGTCTATGGAAAGCAGGGTTTTCCAACCGCCACATGTAGGGGGCTTGGGAGAGAGACAACTCTCCAAGACAGGAGGAGAAAGGGGGAGCAGCAAGCCCCTCCCCTTCTCTTTCAACTTACGTCAACGTTTGTTCGACTGGCGCTGGAGGTGGTGTAGCATCTGGGGTGGACGCCTTATCAGTAGCACCTTCGAGAGCCTCTTGAGGGAGTGGCGGAGGCACTTTCTTGGTCTTTTCGAGAAGTGCTTTGAGCTTGCTCCGTTTATCTTCGATGTTCCAGTTCCCTTTGACAATCTTTTCGATATCTTCGGAATCAAGAGTTTCGAATTCGAGAAGCATCTCTGTCATCAGCTCTATCTGCTCACGATGTTCGATGACAAGCGCTTTTGCCCGCTCGTAGGCAGCGTCAATGAGAAGACGCACCTCGTGGTCAATCCCCTCTGCCGTCGTCTCTGAGTAGAGCTTCTCTCGAACCCCTCCAAATCCCTGGTACTGTCCATTTTCTGACTTCTCACCATATGTCATCGCTCCGAGCTTATCACTCATCCCCCATTCGCACACCATGCAACGGGCGAGTTGTGTCGCACGTTCGATGTCATTTTTCGCGCCATTTGAGATGTCATGGATAAATACCTCTTCTGCTGCTCGTCCCCCCATGAGGAATGACAGCTGGTCGAGGAGCTCTTTCTTCCAGTAGGTAACGCGATTTTTCTTTGGAAGGACCATGGTAGAGCCAAGCGAGAAGCCGCGTGGGATAATGGTGACCTTATCGATGGGATCAATATGTTCTACAAAGGCACCGACGACAGTATGTCCCGACTCATGATAGGCGGTAGACATTTTCTCTTGTTTGTCAAGCTCGAGGTTGCGACGCTCCTTGCCGTACAGCACCTTGTCGCGCGCCTCGTAAATCTCATCCATGGTAACCGCCGTTCGGTTACGGCGTGCTGCAAGGAGGGCCGCTTCGTTGAGCATATTGGCAAGGTCTGCTCCCGACGACCCTGGGGTGCTCTTTGCCAGCACCATGAGGTCTACAGCGTCATCGAGCTTAATCTTCCGAGCATGCACTTTTAGGATTTCAAACCGGCCTTTGAT
Source organism: Chlamydiia bacterium (assembly GCA_903848235.1). Lineage (GTDB taxonomy): Bacteria > Chlamydiota > Chlamydiia > Chlamydiales > FEN-1388 > CAINFV01. Next base: position 11,709 of record CAINFV010000200.1, read on the forward strand.
ATCTGGCAGTGAGATAACCACTTGGCGGTCGAAGCGTCCTGGACGAAGAAGAGCTCTATCAAGGACATCAGGGCGGTTTGTTGCCGCGATGATGATAATCCCCTCTTGAGTGTCAAAGCCATCCATCTCAACGAGCAGCTGGTTGAGTGTCTGCTCGCGCTCATCATGGCCACCGCCGATGCCAGCACCGCGATGACGTCCTACAGCGTCGATCTCATCCATAAAGATGATACAAGGCGCGTTTTTCTTCGCATCTTCGAACATCTTGCGTATACGGCTAGCGCCAACGCCAACGAACATCTCTACAAAGTCAGAGCCTGATATTGAGAAGAAGGGGCAGTCGGCTTCACCAGCAACCGCTTTTGCGATGAGTGTCTTCCCTGTTCCTGGCGGCCCGACGCAGAGAACGCCTTTTGGTATCTTACCGCCGAGTGCCGTGAATTTCTGAGGGTTCTTTAGGAATTCAACGATTTCCTGGAGTTCTTCGAGAGCATCGTCGATCCCTGCAACATCTTTAAAGGTGATTGGGTTGCTTCCTTTTGGATACAGCCGTGCCGGGGATCTATTAAAATCCATAGGGTTTCCACCCATCCCTTTGACCTGGCGTGAGAAGGCTAAGTAGAGAAGGAAGAGGATGAGGAGGAGTGGAGCGAGGCTGAGGAAATAGCCAACATAATTGGCTGGTAGTTCTTCACTTTTAAACGTCTTTTCCAATACTTTGTTGACAGGCTGGTCTGGAGCTTTAAAGACAGCTTCTTTGTTGGTGTCGAACTGATTCCACTCTTCTTTTGCTGAGACAAACCACTGATGGAAGGCTTCTGGCGGCTGCTTGGCAAGATCCCGTGATGACACTTCCTCATTATTAAAATACCAGACATAGTTCACAACAGGCTGTAAGGAACGCTCTAATCGCTGACTATTCTCATCGATTTTTTTCATCAGCTCTGAGTATTGGTCCAAGCTTTTTGCATAGTCGCGCACGCTACGGAGAGATCGCAAGCGCACATGATCATCAACGCGATCGAGCAATTGAATAACATTCTGGATGCCAGAAAAAGCGTTTTGCAATGTCTCAAGGCGCGCCTCTTTAGGAGGATTTACCGTCAGAGCATCTTGGACAGCGACATCGATATCGCGAAGTGTCTTTTTCATTGCTTCACTGCCAATGCCAAGGAGAGGCGAGCGAAGGCTGGCGACAACTGTCTGAATGCCTTTCAGGTAGTCATTAACCTTTTGCTCATCGCCACCGAGGTCTCGGCCATAGTCAGTATGGAGAGTGGCGAAGGTAGGTGAGATCGTGTCTGGCACGTCGTGGATGACAATATGATTCTGATGGTCTGGGGTGTCAAAGAACTCGCTGAACACCTGATAGCCGTTGAGAGGTACTTTTATCCCACTGACGCCGAGGAAGAGAGTGGTAGCATTCACCACTTTTCTCCGGATGATATCCATCTCTTGCTCGAGACGTGTCAACTCCAGGTGAAGTGAGTTTTGCTCTTCTATTAATTCAAGATAACGAAACCGCTGTTTGCCAACTTCTGTCTTTGCTTCACGAAAACGCCCTGAAAACGTGACGAGACTCGTCTGTGTTGCCGTCTTCCGAGAGTCTTCGGGCTGGAGAAGGTCAAGGTCTACCAAATGCTCTAGCTGGTAGCTAAACGAAACTCGAGCCGTCTTCATGCTGAAGACAGTTTGGAACAACATAAGGACGAAAAGAGCTGACGCCAAGATAAAGAGCAGCGACTGCGCTTTCTTCTGTTCTGGTTTTTTACTATCGGCCATGAATAACCCTGATCTTCAAAAAAACAACAAAAAGATTTTTTTCTAGAGCTCTTTGAACAACCCAAAGATATGCGTTGTATAAATCATCACACATCGCTATCGAAAAGAAGTGCAAAAATTTCACACACCTGTGCGAAACAAAAGTATTTGACACAGTATCGCGATCCTAGCATGGAAAGCAAATTCCTGCTAGAGCGCTGAGACACTTTCCAGTTTGCGCATCGTTACCGCATAACAGACGCTCCCTATCGGTAGCGGGACAGTATACCCACTTAATGGGTCTGCAACAAGTCTAAACGATTGGACACATGATGGGATGAAGGGCCGCAGGGAAACAATGTGCGGCGATCTGCGTGAATGGCTTTTTATGGTACGGATGAGGCGGTCCGTCGTCGGACACAAGCAAAATGGATGAGGGGGGATGTACCACGTTGCCAAGGCTCCTGAAAAGAGCTCCTTCCAATCTTTCTGCTCTGGCTGAACAGCCGTCGCTAACTTCCAAGTGACCTCCCAGGATCCTACCGTTGTCCGGCCCTCCTGTTCATCACATAGTGTTACCTCGATAGGGTTGAGCTTTTCACGGAAGGCAGCGAAAAACCCGCTTTCTGCAAACAGCCCTCCCCTCCCAACAAAAAACCGCCTTACACCAGATGGCTTCCCACAAAACGCTTCTACAGCGGCTTCTACCTGATGACGGCTGAAGCTCTGAAGGCAGAGGCTTTCTTTCAGGTGATCAACTAAACACCGAGCGAGGAAGGGAGCTGGAGGCTCTTCGCCACGGGGAGTGGCAAAAGCAGCATCAGGAGTGTTATGAATAGAAAAAGAGCGAGCACACTGTTCGTGGAGATAATGCTCTAGGTCCGCAGACTCATTGGCTACACGAAGGATGCTGTTGTCAAATTCTTTTCCAAATGTTTGCCGAAGATATGGAAATATCGTCTCCCGCATGCGGGCTCGCAGATAGGATGTGTCTGTATTTGTTGGATCTTGAAGGTATGGCAGAGAGCGATCGTGAAGATAGGAGAGGAGGGCCGCTCTGCGGATAGCAAGCAGAGGTCTGATGAGTGTCAGACCTCCGATCCTCTCGACAGGCCGCATTCCCCGAAACTTTGTCAGCGATGCTCCTTCTAAAAATCTCTTGAATACAACCTCCGCTTGGTCATCTGCTTGATGAGCGAGAAGGATGATGCTGGTGCCGAGGGAAGAGGCGACTGTTGAAAAACATGCCATACGCTGCCTTCGACTCCAGTCTTCGATATTCTCTCCTGCAGGACATGAGGGAAGACGAAAACAGGTAAAAGGAATCCCTAGTGAGGAGACACGTTTTTCAAGCATGGCGGCTTCTGCGGCGCTTTCCTGGCGCCACCCATGATCGACATGGACCACATGCACAGGATGGGAAGCAACAGCCGCCGATCTATGAAGGAGGTGGAGCAATGCTGATGAGTCTACGCCGCCTGAAAATCCAAGGATGCATGGAACGGCGGCGTCGACATGGCCATCCATAAATCGAGCTACATGATCTTCAATGTCACTTCTCACCATCACCGCCTAGATAAAAACCCAAGTCACGTCAGGTTTCTTCCCTGAAAAACAGGACTCTTGAGATATACTGTCTTATGATTATCGTTCACGGCACGCTTATGCAACAAGAGCGATAGAAAAAACCACAAGAAGGATATCATGGGCCTTTGGCGCTGTATGAACCACATTCGCCTGCCAGTCCTCTGGAGCCATATGCTCAAAGAGTACTGCCGCGCCCTCTGCATCTGCTTATTTGGCGTTGTAGCTCTTCTTTTGTCGACGAAACTCGAAGAGGTCGCACGCTTCATTGCCCTTGGCGCTTCTTCTGGAAAGATCTTTCTGTTCATCCTCTACCAGATTCCGTATATCCTCCAGATTGCCATTCCCCTGTCCTCTCTTGTTGCCGGCTTTACCGTTCTCTCCTCGATGAGCGCTTCAGGAGAGCTAACAGCAGCACGCTCTTCTGGCTACAGCCTCTCTTCCATCCTCTCCCCTCTTTGCTTCGCCAGCCTTGCCATCAGCGCCCTGATGATGTGCGGGCTGCTTGACCTCTCATCGGAAAGCCATCGTGCCGCTAAGTCGATGGAGTTTGACGTCCGTGACGAGGAGCCACTGGCCTTTGTCCAGGGCGGCCGATTTTTGGCAGAGCATGGCATTGCCTTAGAGGTCACTGGCTCTATTCGCACCGGAGAAGATGCCAAAGATCTACTGCTCTGTCTCACTGCTCCCGGAAGCGAGAGATTAAGTGTCGTCGTTCTGAAGAAAGCCCATGCTGAGGCAAAGGCTCTTCTTGGCAACTATCTAACTGTAATCTCATCACAGACGCCGCAGATAGCAGATCAAAAATTTGGGTCGCTCATCATTGAAAATGCCGATGCAAAGAAGACTCCTACGGACTTTGTGCACGAGATAGCCCGAAGCAGAAAGTGGAAGCCCACGGCAGATTATTTTTCCCTGGCCGTTGTCCGTGCAAAGCGGCACGAGCTTGCCCAGCAAGTAGCAGTGCGCGAGTATGCCGGCCACTCTGCAAAACACTTGAAGAGGCTTCTCGGCGAATACACCTCCGAGCCCTTCCGTCGTCTGTCGCTCTCCCTAGCCGTCTTTTCTCTCTGCCTCGCAGGGGCTGTCAGCGGCATTCGTACGAGTAGAATGTCCGCCCGTCTTCTACATGCTGCCAGGCCTCTTCTTGCCTTTGGGTTGTTTATCGCCGCCTATCTAGCAGGCAAAAATCTGGATGACGTCGCACCCGCTGCGATCTTCTTCTATCTGCTTCCCCATCCGATTCTCTGGATGTTTGCTTCTACGCTGAAAACAAGGTTAGAACATGGCATGGAATACTAATTTTGTGATTCCC
>CAINFV010000201.1 GCA_903848235.1 Chlamydiia bacterium
ACAGAGACAGCATACTTGTAGTAATTGTGGATATAGCGTGCATCGCGATCTCAATGCCGCTGAAAATATTTTGGCCCTTGGATTAGATGGCCTGGGCGTTTGCTCTAGAAGCCTCTGCCTTTAGGCAGGGGAGTAATCACAGGGGGTTATACGATCAAATAATTCAAAAAGAGGAGAATCGAGCCGCAATCGAAGAAACTAAAATGGGAGGCGCAGCAGAAGCCTCTTCTTATGTCGATCAAATCGAGAGCGCTGTTATAAAAGTTCTTCTATCGCATGCGGGAAGGGCCACGTCAGGATCAACAAGCGTGATCGCAGCAGATCGAGACACCGAAGTCTTCAAGAGGTCAAAAAAGACGCTGCAAGGAAAATTCGTTGGCCTTTCTGACGAAGAGGCTCAGAGATTGGAACAAAGAATTGATCACTATCAACAGATGTTTTCCGATTTGATCATTCGTCCTAAAAATAAAGCAGATCGGGAGTTACAAGCCGAACTCACAATGGCAACTTTTGAGATGCTGACTACCTGTGCATCAAAACTAGACAATTGCAATGATGCAGAACTCGCGATTTCCGACGCTCTTAGTAAACAGAAAGACGAAAAAACGGTTGCTGAGCTCACCAAGGCTCTATTGGCGGTACGCATTGCGCGAGATGAGCTCATGGTTTGGCAACAGCATCTTCTCTCTTTTGTTAGCGATGATACGAAAAGAGTTCTTTCAGATTCACGGGCGAGTCCATACGAGAAAAAGGCTGCTTTTTCTCGTGAAGCAGGCTTGACGGCGGCAACCACGACAGCCTTACTCACAGATCCTCATCTTAAAAATGCCATGGATAGCTTTCAAGCGATTCGCCTTAGCATGGCTAACCTCGATCCCTCACTCTTCACCTTGCCCAAAGCCACTCAAAAGCATACGGGGATGATAGGGCTGATCAATCAGACGGTTGCGACAGTGAAAAACGTTGTTGAACAAAGCTTGCAAAGCATTCCTTATGCTGAGCCAGACCCAGACCATCTACATGCTGAGCTAGACTTTCGACATCAGCTTCTTAAGTTGAGGGGCTCTCTGGCAACATATAACAAAGAGGTAAAAGCGGATTTGTGACCACATCAAGGCCGTATTGCTTTTCTGATGATGGGTGGGACTCCAAGGAAATTGCACACTCACGGATTCTCGTATAAAAAACAGTCTTCTAGTGGCTCCATAACACACAGCTATATCTCTCGGGAATCCACAAACAGGCTTTTGTTGTCTGAGTAGTCAATAGGAACCTCAACTAGCACAGGCCCTTCTGCACCCAAAGCCTGTTTAAGAACGGGAACTATCTCATCAGAATGGTTGATCTTAAGACCCATGGCTCCAAAACTTTTGGCATACTGTACGATATCGACCGGACCGAAGTCCACTCCACTGGTTCTGTGATACTTTATCAACTCCTGTTGTTTGACCATGTCATAGGATCCATCGCACCAGACAAAGTGGACAAAATGGATCTTCTCGCGAACAGCAGTTTCCAATTCATTGGCAGAGAAAAGAAATCCTCCGTCTCCCGATATAGAGATGATCTGTTTCCCGGGGCGGGCCAAATTGGCTCCTATAGCCCAGGGAAGAGCAACACCAAGTGTTTGCTGGCCGTTACTAAAAAGCAGGTGGTGGGGGTTATAGCAAAAAAAATACCGGGCGATCCACATGTAGTGGGTTCCAATGTCGCTGATGACCGTGACATCGTCGCCGATGGCGTGACGCAAATCATACAGAAACCGTAAGGGATGGATAGGGGTGCCGGATTTCGTTGCTCCGCCCTGAATCGTTTTGAGAAGTTGATCATGGAGCGTATGGACCAGAGGAATATTGTGAATATCATCTCTGGGTTTTACTAACAAAGCTAACTGCAGAAGGTTGGTCCCTATATCCCCTAAGAGCTCAAGCCTCGGGGTGTAAGCAATGTGAATATCGGCCGGCGTATAGTCGATTGAAATAATTTTTTTGTTTCTCTTGGCGTTCCACGTTTCCGGATCATATTCGACCGGATTAAATCCAATGGTAAGAACAACATCAGCATTATCCAGGAGCACATCACCGGGCTGGTTTTTAAAGAGCCCGACCCTCCCTACGAAACACTCTACAAGCTCTCGTGAGACTACTCCGGCTGCCTGATATGTCCCTATGGTAGCCATCTTCTTTTGTTGCAGCAAGCTCCGTACTGCTGCCGTGTTCTCTGGTCGACTGGCCTCTTGTCCCAAAAATAACACCGGCTGTCGTGCCTCGTTGACAAGTGTTGCTGCTTCAGCAATGGTTTCTTTAGGTGCGCTTCCCCAACGAATTGGTGGTGGAGGTTGGTACCCAATATCGATGGTTTTTTCGGTTAAAACATCTTGAGGAGCGCTGATGAAGACGGCGCCAGCGCGAGGCATGGTAGCTATACGGAAGGCGTTTTCAACGATTTCTGGAATGTTTTCGGGCAGGATAATCTCTTTTTGGGATTTGGTGACAGCCTCCATTAATTTGCAGTTGTCAATTTTTTGATGAGACTCCTTCAAACGCATGTTTCGAGGTACATTGCCGCCAATGGCGATAACGGGATCGCCTTCGGTGGTGGCCGTCAACAGCCCGGTCGTTAAGTTGCCTACCCCAGGCCCTGAGGTGACGAGAACTACTCCTGGCTGACCGGTGATTCTTCCATAGGCGGAGGCCATAAAGGCCGCATTTTGTTCGTGCCGACACAAAATAAGCTTTATCGGAGAGTCAACCAGAGCGTCAAAAACAGAATCAATTTTTGCCCCTGGAATTCCGAATATGTATTTTACTCCATGGCGAACCAAGCAGTCGACGAGGATCTGAGCACCGATTTTTTCTGACATAACGATCTCTTAAATAAGATTTTTAATGGCAAACACTTCCAGATGGGCCTTTGAGAAAATAGTCTTGTCAAACAGAAGGTGGAGAACGCGGTCGACCACCTGTGGGGTAATGTCAGCTATGGACTTCACAGCTCTCTTGAGGGTTATGACATGGGCATGGTTACAAATGTGTTGCGTCTTCGCATCTCCTGGATGTTGAGTCCGATACAAAATCGTCTCAAGTTGCGAATTGAGGGCTTTGTATCGATCCTGATCGTAATCAGTCAGGGCCCCCATGATGAATGCGTGTACGTTTTTAGATACGACAGGAGGATAGGAATAATACTCTTTGTCATGGTCAAAGATATTGAGACTCGCTATAGGCGCCCTTGCAATGGCTGTCCCATGAAGCTTCGAAATCTCAACAAGACCGGCAAAGGCGAGGGGGTGGTTGATCGATTGATACAGCTCGTTGTACATGTCGGACGCTCGCATCGGCCCCAGGTCCTTGGAGAGCTTCACGATATGACTTGGCTTGGCGTGTGCGGGGATCAAAAACATACCGCTGGTAACAAACTCTGGGCCATGGATGGTGGTGTAGTAGTCAGGAGCGCTTGTATCCGTTGAGGTAGTATAACAGGTCTTATTGACCACCACTGTTTCGCCGAGCGACTCGACACCTTTGGGTGAACCAAGGAGAAAGCCGTATTGATATGGGGTAACCTGGAATCGTTTATCCTTCAGGTTCGGGGGCAGGTGCCCTGCGATGACATTCATCACCGATCCGATACAGACGGCCTGAATTGGGTCAGCGCCAGTAGAAGTGATTGAGAGGTGAGCCATATACCTTTCTCGTCAGGTTTTGACTAGAGATATATCAACCAAAAAATATTGTCTAGTACGCGTTCTTTCCAGTCTCTAACTTCAGTCTATGATGGTGGTTTGAATGGTCTCAATCCAGTGATGGAAAAAATCCTTTGACCAGCTTCTCTGGATTGCCTCTTGGTCCCGTACGAAGTGGATGATATTTTCAATAGCAGATGGTATGTCGAGTTGATCAATTCGTTCGTTAGCCATCTTCAGGAACGCAGGGCGATCCAGGATTTCTTTTTCGCCTTGTAATTCTGAAAAGATGGTGAGGTTAAAGGGTGTTTTTTTGCGAAGAAACCAGACGATGTCATACTAGTCACGGCCGCTCCTAAAAATCAGGACAAATATCAGCGATTCCCGATGGGCCGTAACTTGTTGATACAGAGTCTGTTGAAGATACGTCTCTCGTAGATTGTGTGGCTGATTTTCCGACTTCGTCGCTTAGATTTGGCACCCAGCTTTAGGGAACTTCTCCTGTAGAAGCATTCCTTGCTTCTTGGTCAAGGCTGCTCAAATTTACAGCGGGAAT
>CAINFV010000202.1 GCA_903848235.1 Chlamydiia bacterium
CTGTTTCAGCTTCAAACTCTGTTAACCCGCGGGCGGCTTTAACCCTACAACGACATCTATGTCCTGAGTCGCAATTTCTTTTTTGCATGAGAAACATAGGCACGATGATTTTTCAATTGAATCCACTCAACCATTGCAAGGAGCTCTTCGATACTGAAAACCCTCAAGGGTAGCACGCCCTGTAACAAGATCCTAAGCTGCGACAGCGTAACGGAGGGTGCTTTTTTTCCCCAGCCTGATGTTCAGGTGCCAGAGGAAGAAGTGAGCCAACATAGAGGTCAGCATGTGATGGTTCCATCCAGGATACTTCCTCACCTCATAATGATCCATGCCAAGTTCCGATTTGGCTTCTTCAAAACACTGCTCGATGGCCCAACGAACGCCGCTGAGCCATACGAAGCGCCTCAATTGTGTACTGACCGGAGCGTTACTGATGTAGTATGTATACTTTCGGTCGGCACCCAAGGTCCTTTTGACAGTCAGCCACACCGTCTTGCAGGGGAGTCCTCCTTTGCAGAGGGTGATGCGTCGTTTCGTAAATTCATATTCTATGGGTCCTTTGGTTCCCTCGGAAACCTTGCGCCGATACCAGAAGAAGGCATTTATGTTACTGGCCAATGTTGCAAAGGTCACAGGCTTTTTCTCGGTTTCAGGAACTACCAATTTGACTTTAGTGCCACCCTTACCACGGATCGATGTTTTTTCCGTGGATGGTCTTTGGAGCCAGCATAGCGTATCCGATGGCATCGACACAAAGTAAGTTGTGCCCACTCTTTCCTCGATGGCACCAATAAAGTCGGGGTTGGCGCCATAAATCGAATCAGCAACGACGTACTTGAATGGAAGGATGCCCTCGGCCCGCAGCTCTCGATACATTTCGGCAGCCAACTGGGGTTTGGTACTGAAGGGTAAATCCGGAGGCATCTTGCATTTCTCACGACGAGACAGATGGGTGTCCTCAAACCATTTCTGCGGCACATAGAGGCGCTTGTCCAAAAAGGCATAGCCATGACGAGATGCATAGGCAGCGAAAACTCCTACCTGGCAGTTGTCAACCTTTCCGATGCTGCCGCAATATTGCCTGGAAACTCCAACCGAGTCGTCACCTTTTTTGGCAAATCCTGATTCGTCGAAAATCAGGATCCCTTCAGGATCCCCCAGATCCTCATTAACCAGGGTATGGTACTCTCGAAGCATAGCTTTTTCGTCCCACACAACGTCACTTACAAAACGCTGCATTGCTCGAACATTTCCATTCTCCACCTGAAGGGCTATGGGTTCAATAGACTTCCTTTCCAGGTTGCTAAACTGACCAGCCATGTAAAGAAAGAAGTTCTCCCTGGGCTCACTCCTCATAAAGCAAGCTTGAAACTGTTGGTGGAATCCACGAAGTTCGTCCGTGAGATCTTCTACATCACCCCTGTCTAAGGAGAACTTCGGGATGGCAAACAAATCACCTTCACACCTGGACGCTGGCAACATAATCTACCTCCTTTTCTCTCGTAGTGGGTTGAGGTTAGATTATGCGCCCAAACAGGAGAGCCGTCAATACTTAACTATCGTTGTAGGGATAATCCGGTAATGATGTGCTTTGATCGCATGGTTTTCTCCTCTCTTTAGATCTCTTAACC
>CAINFV010000203.1 GCA_903848235.1 Chlamydiia bacterium
CATCAATCAAAGAGATGATGAAAATAACTGCAGCAACCGTTGCTATCACTCCTGATGGAAGAAAAAACTCAACGAAGAGCAATGTCAACGCTAATGCTAGCCACAACAATGGGCTCATAGACTCTAATACCACGCTTATACAGGGACCACAAAAATCACGTTTCCACGCACCTCGACAACACGCACGCGGCTTTTCGCATCGATATACCGTCCATCACTTACAGCGTCAAAAAGATGCCCGTCGCACTCTATCTTCCCCGCAGGGCGAAGTGTGGCAACGACGATAGCCTCATCGCCGGCTGCGATATGCTGTTTTTGATTCTCTTCGGGAGAATCTCTATCAAGAATGATACCTGAGAAGCGAAGAGTTTTCAATGGGAGGTGGCGGCTGGCAGCAATAATAACAGCTACAGCAAGGAGAAACGCCCCTGACAGCAACGCTAAGCGATGGAGGACATATTCTCCGGCGGCATTCATCATATCCCCGTCAAAACGGACGCTTTCTATGCCAGGGATGAGAAGAGAGATACTACCAAAGAGAAGAAAACCCCCGCCAATGATGAGCAGAAATCCTAACGTCGGGAAGAATGTTAACTCAAAAGCAATCACACCAAGGCCAATGAGGATGCACAGCGGCTCGAACCATGTAAGCGCCTCTTGAGCAAAGCTCCCCACCAGAAGAAGAACCACGGCAATACCGCCTACAAGGCCAGGCAGAACGACACCGGGCGCTGACGTCTCGAGGTAGAAGCAGACGAACGCCACGAAGACAAGGGTGGAGCTAACAAGTGGGGATGCTAGGAATGAAACAATACTGGTTTTCATATCCATCTGAAATGTTTCTATTGGCACGTCAGGAAATTCTGAGAGGCCAGGAATGGCCCTTAAGGGAGTCTTTGACAAAAGAGTCCCTTGCGCGATCTCCTCGTCTGGAATACCGGCAACATCTTTTGGGATCACGGTATCAGCAACACCTAGATCTTTCATCTGGTCGGCGGTGAGCGTTAAGAGCTTTCCTTTTGCGCAAATCAGCTCATCGCTGCCATGGGCACCACCGCGAAAATCACTTTCTGCAGCAAGAACGGTGATCTGCCCATTTCGACGAACAAGAAGAATATCTGGATCCACCATAGCACGTGCAATATCAGGATCTCGGTCAAAGAACGATGCACGATTGGCAAAGTCACTGCGCAGAGCAGAGTTTACTTTCTCTGGCGCTGCTTTCATACCCTCTGCCGTTTCGAAGACCGGCGTTGCAGCTCCCATACTAGCGTCAGGCGCTACAACGATAAATCGGCATGAATAGGCAAGCATCGCCCCAGCAGATATTGCCCAGTTGTTGACATAGGCGATGACAGGAATGCCGTCTTTGGTGTCAAGAGAGCGTATGGCGTTAGAAATTCGCTGTGCAACAAACACCTCACCACCAGGGGTGTTCAGCTCAAGGATGACACAGGCAGGCTTCTTCTCTTTGTAGCTGTCGAGAGCGGCCTTGACATACATCCATGTGGCTTCGCTGATCCCCTGTTTCTTGTCATTAATCACTATTCTGCCGATCCAGCTCTGCGGCGTCAGATGTATGAACGTAGAGATCTTCTCAGACAGAGCGGCATCTTTAGCTGTTGCGCTACCTGAAAGCATTTGAGGGGGTGTCTGATGCTGTTGAGAATCAAAGAATGATCTATCGCCTTCCACGTGAACCGTCGGATGATCTAATAACTCATGCTGCGTCACCACCTCTTCGCACTGTGCCGATGACAGCTCCCCTGTCAGCTCCATCTGCATAGTATCGGCACACAGGAGGCTACTCACATTCAAAGCGGTGAACACAGAAAACACACACAACCGAATCATGAAGCACCTTTTGAGAGAAAATCAATAATGGAGCTTCTGACATACTCTATTTCACCTTTTTTATGGGACGAAGAAAGAAACCACGCTTCGTTCTGTGCTAACGGAAGGTATACTCCGCGTTCGAGCATGAACAGGAAGAATCGTCGATACCGTTCAGCATCCAGCCGCTCCTCCCCTCGACCCTTAACCGCTGTAGCTCCAAAAAACAGCGTTCCCATAGAGCCGCACCACTGCACGCAGGCGTTGAGATGATGGCTTGTGATGTACTCCTGCACAGGCCGAAAAAGAGCATCAGCCGCCGTTTCAAGATCACGATAAAACTCTGGATGCTGGCTTAAAGATAAGGCAGCTATACCAGCGCTCATTGCTACAGGGTTTCCAGATAAAGTCCCTGCTTGGTAGACATTGCCGAGTGGAGAGAGCAACTCCATAAGCTCGCGTCTGCCGCCAAAGGCCGCTGCTGGAAATCCACCGCCGATTATTTTTCCAAGGCAGGTGATGTCTGGAGCCATCCCATAGAGCTCCTGGGCTCCACCTCGTGCAACACGAAATCCCGTCACCACCTCATCAAAGATCAGCAGCGAATTTGCTGCTGAAACTCTCTTCTGAAGGCGATGAAGAAACTGGTTGTCTGATGGGACAACCCCCATGTTGGCAGCTATAGGCTCTATGATAACAGCAGCTATTGCCTCTCCGATCTCATCGAAGCATCTGTCCAACGCCTCTACATCATTAAACGGAAGACAGATTGTATGTTGAACAAATTCAGGCGGGATGCCCTGTGATGATGCTTGCGGCAGAGAGGCAACGCCAGAGCCAGCAGAGACAAGAAATTGATCTGCATGACCATGGTAGTGGCCTTTGAATTTAATGACTTTCTCCCGCCCTGTCGCAGCCCTGCAAAGGCGCACAGCGCTCATCGTGCTTTCGGTTCCTGTGGAGACAAAGCGGACCATATCCATCGAGGGCATCGCTTCGCACAAAGCTTCCGCTAGCGCTCCTTCACTCATCGTCGCCGTTCCAAACGTCGAGCCCCGTTCCACGGCGTTATGCGCAGCAGCCACGACAGCAGGATGAGCATGACCGTGGAGCAACGCTCCCCATGACATACAGCAATCGATGTATCGGTTGCCATCGACATCTTCAATCCAAGCGCCATCCCCCCGAGCCATCACAGGAGGAGATATGCCAATAGCCTTTCCGGCACGAATAGGAGAGCTGACTCCTCCTGGCATTCTCTTCGTTAACATCTCCCAGGCACGAACAGTTCTTTGCAAATTTTTCACCCTAGACCTCTTTTCTTCTTGAACTGAGAAACGTGTTTTCAGAGTTATAGTTATATCTTTTACCTTGGAAAATCTCCATTCATGATAGCCGAGCAGGAAGAAGCCGGGCACGAACTATACCCAAACATGTTGAAGAATCGAGAATTTGCCAACGCCGAATACCACAGATTCGATTCTGAAAAAACAGGCCTACTATTTGCTATAGGGGCTGTTTTTTTGGAGTCGAAGAGGAGGTTTTCGGCTAAGGCAAAAATCGATTCATCAACTTGTTTGGGTATACATAGTATTTTTTTGCCGTCATGGCGGCCCTGGCCACTATTCGCAATGAGTGGGCGGGCACAGATACAAAAACTTTAACTGGACTTTAGCATTTTTTGGGCACCGAGTTCGCAGAGGGTTGTCTCTCAGACGATTGCATTTATCATAGATCGGCCTGGGCAGGCCATCTATGATAAATGCA
>CAINFV010000204.1 GCA_903848235.1 Chlamydiia bacterium
CAAGGGGTAACTTGGCTCATGGTTTTATTTTCCTGTGTAGGTTAAGAGGTGATTTTCTTCTTTTATTAAACTCATCTTTTTCATGGTTTCAATCATGTTCTGGTATTGGTCAAAGGTCATTTTTCCCATTACTTGAGCGTATAAGTGTCCATTTGGAACTCCCCCTGTGTCACGAATTGCTTTTGCAATTTCTATCATAAAATTAACTAATTTTTCTGCTTGTTCTGTTTTCATTTTTTTTTCTCCTTCGGTTTAGTTGTTGATTTGATGGGCGATTACTGCGGCGAGGACTGCCAAAACAGCGGCGAGAATAAGCAAGCGGAAAGCAAGAGCCCTCAGCATGCGTTCACGTTCAAAGGCTACAAGGGCCGGGGATTTCTTGTGTTTCATAGGTCAATCTCCTTGGGTTTTAGTTGAACCAAAGCGCAACGGCCTTTGGTAGTGTACGTTGTGCGGTCTCTCTTGGGGATAGTCCCGCCTCTCTCCAAGTGTCCCAAAGTGCTTGGGATAATACGGCGCACACTGATTTCCTGTATTCAGTCGGGAAATACTGTCCCGCAGTATAGTGAAGTTCTTTCCCGTTCCACTCCAGCCGACCGGAATAAGCCCGAAAGGATTCTAAAAGGATTCCAAGGCGAACTTGTTCTTCCACCATAGGCAAAAGGAATTTTGCAGTCTTTAAATCCTTGGTGATGCTCCTGCGTTCTTGGCGTAATGCTCGCCATCCTTGCCGGTCGTTACCGCTGGAAACGTAGTTTCCCGTTTCGAGGCGGGGGGGCTGTGCGATAAACTTTCCTAGCGTGGAAAGGATCAATTCTTTTTCGTTTGTGCGGGTGTTCATGATGTTTTTTTCCTTTGTGTCGTTGTGTTGTTGTTTTTTCTTGATAGCTTGCAGACCCTGTGTTTATCGGGTTCCGTTGGCTTTCATAGGTAAAAGATACCATTCCTCCCGTGCATTGCAAGCAAAAAAGAAAAGAATCTTTCAACTATTTTTATAGGGGTAAAGATCCCGGATATATGAAAATAGTGTTGACACGTTTTTCATGGGGTGAGTAAACTCAAATTGCAGCGCACTTCCTTCTACTGGTCTTTACCTTGTCCCTTGTCTCTCTTAACCCCTCAAATTTGAGAACGTCCATCACTGGTGACGATCAGACCTCACTGTCTCCCGGCTTCGCCTCGGTCGATAGGGATCAGGAATACAACGAGGGGGTGAAACTGGAAAGGTTGACGAGGTAAGTAAACTCTGTCAAAGATACTCTCTCAAAATATGAAGCAAAAGCTACTCAATACCAGGCAACTTAAATTCATTAAACTAATAGCACAAGGCGAATCACAGGCCCAGGCCCACAGAAGGGCAGGGTATCGTTGCCCAACTATCGAGGGACATGGAGCAAATGCAGTTAGGCTCCTCAAAAATGAGAGAATACAAAGAGGGCTTCAGAAGCTCCGAGAGAAAAGTTTCTCTGACATGGCTCTCTCAGCCGCAGAAAAACGATCATTCCTAGCTCGTGCAGTTCGAGCTGATGCATCGAATCCTGACCCTGATCTAGTTCAAGAACTAGTTGAGACTCACGGCGAGCATGGATCAGTTAAGCGTGTTAAATTAGTGAGTAAATTAGAAGCAATTAACATCGATAATAAGATGGCCGGTGATAACTTCGCTGATAAGGCTGGCAACGATTCAGTCAATCCGTTCCTTGCAATCATCAGTTTATTCAGTAACTCTCCTGGATTGCCGGCAGCATTGCCAGCTAGTCAGCCGGCGATTGATGCGGAGATTGTGGAGTGACCGGAGAGCCAGGGAAAACCCCGGGGAGGAGGACACCGGAAAGCATTCCTCAGGGAATCTCTTCGGGGGGTGGGGTAGGGGTATGCGCCTATTCTGGCGGGCGGTCGTATACGATACTCCCCAATAAAAAAATATCAGTATCTGGAAACTTTCCCTTCTTTTAGTTCCTTTTCATCTACATTGGATTGCAAGAAGTGAAATGTATTGTATAGGTGCTTGACTAGATGATTGGGTATGGGATATGGATTGGTTAATGACG
>CAINFV010000205.1 GCA_903848235.1 Chlamydiia bacterium
CATGCTGATGGTGTCCCTTTCCTCCTTGGCGTTTTGAATCCAACCAACTTCGTTATCGCCGTTGATCTCAGCAAGAAGTGGGCCGCTGACAACCCCAATAAATCTGCGCCAGTCCTTCTCAAATCAGTCCTAGAAATGGTTGGTCTTGCAAAATCTCGTGGTCTACGTGTTGAAGCCATTGGATGGGATGGAGAGGGTGCTATAGAAAGGATAACACCGGCACTTCAAGCAAAAGGGATCGCTGTCCACCAGTCAGCCGCAGGTGGTCATAGACAAAGAGTCGAGAGATTTGGGAGGTGGGTTAAAGATAAGTTGCGAATGTTCGTCCAGGATCTCCCTTTCAATCTATGCCGTTTTATGCTTGTTATGTTGGTGCTATGGGTCGTACGTTTGATCAATGTTCAAGCCTCCTCGACGTCCATGTCAGGGATGTCTCCACGGCGTATTGTGCTAGGTATGCAGACGAACTATCCTACCGATTTCAAAATCAGCTTTGGCGAATCTGCATTGGTCCAGCTTCCTCAGACATCCAACTCCATCAACATCGCCCGCACCCTTGATTGCATTGCTGTTGGAGCCCTAGATAACATAGAAGGCAGTGTCCGTTTTCTCAACTTGGCCACTGGAAAAACCCTTGTTGCTGATCATTTCACGATCCTCCCCACCTCTACAAAGACCATCGCATTTATGAACTCTCTTGCTGCTGCTGAGGGTAAACACTCCAAAATCGATATCAGAGCCATAGACTGCAGCAGTAATGTAAATGAAGGGGTTGACACTGAGGAACAGCTAGCCTTCCCTCCAGGTTTCTTTGTTCCCCCGGATCTCGGCAATGGTGGCTTTGGTGATCTTGCAGGTTTAGAGCAGCAAAGTGTGCGTCCGCCTGTTCAGCCTGTTGAGGATGAGCCTCCTGTCTCTGACCATGTTCGTCCAGCCCCTGAGGCAGCACTCCGTACCACCCCTCAGGCTGCCACACCGCCCAGTGTTCTGCAGCAAGGGGGGAGTACAGCATCCCGATTAGCAGCACTCTCAAATGGTGCTGATAATGAGGCTGCAGTTGTTGTTGCTCCAGTCGCCCGCAATCTTCTTGACGTCTTTAGAGGCCTGGTTACAACAGTCGATACTCCGTCATATCAGGGAAAAGAGTATTCGCTAAAGATCTCCGTCAAGACAGCCGTAGCTAATTTTGGTGATCACGCTACACAGGTCATCAGAGCAGAACTACAGCAGATGGTAGATAGAAAAGTTTGGCATCCTGTGTGTAGAAGGGACCTCTCTCAGGAGCAGCAGCGAAGTATCATCCGTTCCTCTATGTTTATCAAGGAAAAGAAGAAGCCTGATGGTACTCACGACAAGCTTAAGGCCCGGCTTGTCGCACGCGGTGATCAACAGGATAAGCAACTCTATGACGATTTATCTGCTCCCACCGTCTCCACCTGCTCGTTCTTTGCGATCGCTGCCATAGCTGCGGAAGAGGGTAGACATGTCATGAGTTTAGACATCGGAGGAGCTTTTCTCAATGCAAGCATGGCAGGTACAGGGGTGGCGGTGCACATGCATCTCGACCCTACAATGAGTAATATCCTTATCGATATTGATCCCTCTTACTCTCGCTTTACAGATATTAAGGGGTGCATCATCGTCGCCCTCGATATGGCTCTATATGGGTGTATCGAAGCAGCCGCCCTATGGCATCGACATCTCTCTGCCACCTTGATCAGTGACGGTTACATCCCCAACCCTCACGATCAGTGCGTGTATAACAAGACCAGTCCCACAGGAGTGCAGTGTACCCTTGCTCTGCATGTTGATGACATCTTCGCCGCCTCCGCCGATCGTGCTATGCTTCACTCTATCGTGGCTCTCATCAAGACGACGTACAGAGACTATAAGGTCCAGCTAGGCCCCGTCCTGGGCCATCTTGGCATGTCCCTTGACTTCACTCTCCCCGGTGAAGTCAGTATAACCATGCAGGGGTGCGTTGATGCCCTGCTGGCCTCTTCAGGGGTGCATGGAACTGCTCTGACCCCGGCGGCAGCCTCTCTCTTCGACATTCGTGATCCCACTGATGTTGGAAACAGGCCTGCCTCTGCTGCCGAAGCTAAAGATTTTCATCGTCTCGTTGCCACAGCTCTCTACCTCGCCAAGCGTACCTGGCCAGAGCTCCTCGCTGCCGTCGCTTTCCTCTCTACCAGAGTCACTAAATGCGACTTAGATGATCTCAAAAAGCTTCGCCGTCTCCTGCAGTACATCAACGGTGCTGGTGTTAGAGGCCTTCGTCTCCGCCTTAACGGATCTTTCGACGTTCGCTTATGGGTGGATGCTTCCTATGGAGTTCATGCTGACGGCAAATCACACACCGGCTGTGCTACCACCCTCGGAGACCATGCTAGCATTTATTCGCGATCTGGTAAGCAGAAGAATGTCACCAAAAGCAGCACAGAGGCTGAGCTAGTGGCTGTCTCCGACTCAGCCAGCCAGGCTCTCCATCTCAGGAATTTTATTGTTGCTCAAGGCCACTCTCCTAGCCCCCTTGTTATCTATCAGGATAATCTGAGCACTATGGCCCTGCTTGAGAGAGGTCGTTCTTCAAACGAACGTACCCGCCACATCGATATCCGCTCTTTTTGGATCAAGGAAAAAGTAGAGGAGGGCGTCGCTACCATCGCCCATATGCCTGGTGTCAACATGTTCGCTAACATCTTGACAAAGCCTTTGCAGGGAAAGCAGTTTTTGGAGGAGCGCAAGGGTCTGACATACTGGTAAAAGTACTTACTAATTTTTTTAATAAGTACTTCTACTGGCGTGAAAAATCTTTACGGTATTCTGCTATGGAAAGATGTGTTGAGAATGAATTTAGCAGTACCTTCATACTCCTGATTCATCGAAAAATTATTGAATTCTAATAGCTAGTTAGTGAGAACTGTGTAATTACATAATAGTTCTGAATTCAATTTTTATATGAAATTTTTTATAGTGCAAATGAAAAATTTTAGAGTATATGATATCGGAATTTACTTTTGAAAGTATTTTTGATGTCGTACAGCTCAACCCCAAATTAGGTATAGCTTGTATTTTTAAAATTCACGTTATTTCCAAAATTTCTATTTTTAAATTTTAATAATTAAGTTTGAATTTTTTTCAAAAAGATTTCGAATTTTATTTTTACTATTTTCCAATGAAGAACTGCATATTATTTTTAATATTAATTGTTGTTTCTGATAATGTATATATATTTTTAGAAGTCATAAATATTAGCCTAAGGG
>CAINFV010000206.1 GCA_903848235.1 Chlamydiia bacterium
AGTTTTTTGCCGCGTTAAAGCCTCGATCTTTGAGCCATCAAAAAACATCCAATAGTACACTATGGGGTGTTTTTTGATGGTCAAATCTCGAGCCTTTTCCGCGACAAAAAACCTCAACTTTCAACTGTCAGCGGTATATACTGGTTCCAATTGAAAGTTGGAGTAGCAGGAAAGAGCCGGGCTTGTGCACGGCTCTTTATCCGAACGCTTATAGTTTTCGTTTCCTCAATTCTTCAAGCTCTCGTTCTGTCTTTCGGTGCTGATAGACGGCGTATACAGTGATCCCTGCTGCTGTGATAGCGAAGAGGATGATGGTATAGGCTGATGGCAACAACGATGGCTGGCTCGGGACGCCCCAGCGTTCACCAAAAGGCCAGAAGAGAAGGACGGGTGTCCCACGGATATTTGCCTCTGGAACAGAACCGAAGAAACGGCTGTCGACGCTATTGGCAGGATTATCGCCAAGGAGGAGGTAGTGGCCTTCAGGCACCTTATAGCCAAAATGCTGGAAGAACGAGGGGTCGAAAGGCTGGGCATCAGGGGACCCCATATCTTGGAAGGCAAAGTAGGAATAGTCTTTTGCCTGGCGTGTAAATTCCTTTCCTTCGAAGTACTTGAGGATGGGATCTCCTTTGAAGAAGATCGGCTCTCCCATCACAAAGAGGTCTCCATCGCGATAGTAGGTAAACCGCGTTGGCATATGTCGTGACGAGGGGACGAGGCATTCAGGAAAGATGTCGATCCCTGCATTAAACCAGAAGGCTAGCTCTTTTGGGGTTTTTGGGTAGATTGGATGGGTGTCGCTGAGCGGCTTCGCCGTGCCTCCGGAGCTGATCTCCCATGCCTTTCCATTATAAAATTCATAGCACCCATCGGGAATTGGGGTGGGGAGTGGGATGCTTGCGCCATTTGCTGCTTCGTAGTGATAGCGCTTGAGGTGGTTATTTTGAATAACGACACGAGCTGTATACAGAGCGTGCATCAACCGTTCGCAGTGCTCAGAGCGAAGAGGAATCCATGTCGTTGAGGTAAGGACTAGTGGAAATGAAGGCTGCTTTACTTTCCCTGATGGAGGAAGTGTTGGGCTATGCTTGAGCTCGAGCCAGAGCACAGCATTTGGGTCTTCATAACCGAGGCGTGCAGCTTCTGCGGGGAGTTCTTCAGGAAAAATTAGGCGCGACGACGCAAAATTCATAAGTCCCCAAAATTCGCCGATGCACTGAGGGGAGTTGTGGGAACTATCTTTTGGCGAAGAAAACTCTTCGATCCATGTGCCATTATGAGGGATTTGGCAACGTATGGTGCCGTCGGGATTTGTTTCAATTCTCCCAAGAGGCTGGTCCATGTGCTTGATGAGATATGTTCTGTGTCTGCTGAAGGGAGACGGCGCTACGATTTCTACCCGTCCTTCGAAAGAAGAGATGAAGGGGATATATTCTCGCTTTGGAATTGTCGGGTCTGATTGGAGACGGTGAAGGGTTTTGCCATCTGCTGCTAAGCAGAAGAGGTCCCCGCCATAGAAATAGACCCAGTCTCCAGGGAGTGCTGCACACCGTTTTACATATCTTTTTTTTCCGGGAAAGATGCCGAAGTACATCGTGTCTACATCAGGAAGGTCAAGGTTTTCAGCGGTGACGACGAGGATGTTTCCTCTTTTAACGCGGTCTGGAGAAAAGAGAACGTGGCCCGGGGTGAAGGGAATGTTCAACCCAAACGTTGTTTTGGAGACGAGGACACGGTCTTTTTCCTTAAAAGTTGGCCGCATGGAGCCGGTTGGAATCTCATAGAGCTCAAACCAGCATTGCCTGATGATTCCAGCGATAAGAATGGCAGCGATTAATGAGGCTACGAATTCAAGCGTTTTACCGAGAAGTGACCGTTTGTGGGACTCTTTCAATCGTGCCGCGATACGTTCCGCGTGCGGCGTAGCTTCTTCGTAGTTTTTTTGCTCCAAGAGCCGGTCTAAGGCAAAAAGATCTGCTTCGAGTTCATGTTCTTCGACGCCCTTCTTTTTTTGTCGTGTAAGAAGGTGGAGGCCATTGACAAGTTGTTTGCGAAGAGTGCGATGTTTTATCATGTTGACCTTATAGGATCGTTCGTCAAAAAAAGAAGACATGAGTGTAGTGATGGAGGCTTTTCGGGGCTATCAAGAAAACGAAAAGCATCCATTTCTTAGCTAATGTACTCAAAAGTATGCGTTTTATTCAAAAACACAACTCCTTTCCTGTGCAAAACCTGTTGGCATCAAGTTCATAAATCGAATCATTTGTCAATAATCTCTTTACAGCTGTTTGTAAATTCTCTGAGCAGGCTCTGTGTAAATCAATGGTTATCAATGAGTTGTGGATTTTTAGTTTTCTGTTCCCCTTGTGATGCGAGAGAAGAGCAGTTTCTGTTCACGGATGCGAGGAACGAGAGGAGTCAACGACGCTTACATGGTAGGATGAGCTTGGTGATTCTATCCAATACGGAAATGCCTGCACGGCAGAAAGAGATTGAGGAAAGTAGAGAATAAGGTGGCGAGCAGAGAGCTCTGTTCCATCGGTTGGCCACTCTATTGAAAAAGCGGTAGACCGAGACTCGACGACCTTCTCGTCAACAACAATCTTTGGTTGGAACAGTGGTCGCAGGTCGATTTCTCCAGATAGAGGAGCTGGACCCGCACGGCGACGTTGACCTTCAGGAACTTTTGTTAATTCAAGTTTCAGCAGCGTCAACAGCCATTGCACCCGCTGCGGTTCTTCCGAGTACACCACCGATGTATGGTCGGTATGTATGGTCAGGAGTTCATTGGACAAAGCCCCAGGGGCCCCCTGGCCATACCATTCTACCCACGTGCGGAACTCTTCTCTGGAGAGAACGTCCTTGGTGGCTGTAGCGACGCGGAGCTGTATCGCATGGTCGGAGGTGTTAACGACGCCGATGACAGTGATCGACTGGTGAAAGTCAAAGACGATCTCGTCACCCTCTTGTAGGAGAGAAAGTCGGTCGGAAATCGTTTCGCTGCAGCATGTGCCGCTGATGAACAGAAGAAAACAAAACCAAAGTATATTCATCTATGTCCGTAGATTTGCATTCGGCAAAATTCTTTTCATCTTCTATTGTAGGCCTATCAGAGACTTTTGGATAGAGTGAGAATATGCACGTATTGCAGAATCCTGTTCCCTCATCTTCAACACCGGTGATTTTCTTTAGTAGGGGATTTGCGTTTCAGAAAGAGAGCTGCCGGCTTAAAATGCCTCTGCTTTCCTCTCTGCGCGCAGCTCCCTCGCTGCTGTGTTTAGATCAAGGAGTTCCCCTGTTGGATCTGCAAAGGCTGAAGGATTCTCTTCAGCTCCACACGGCGTTTGAGTATGGGGTTCTTGGCGGTGAGAGAGTAAAAACGCGAGAGGCGAAAGCAGCGCTTGAAGACTGGTCGCTTTCGAAGAACCTTGGGGCAGATACATGCGTGATTGGCGTCGGTGGAGGGGCAACGCTGGACCTTGTCGCTTTTTTTGCTGCTACCTATGCCAGAGGGCTTCCCCTAGTCCTTGTCCCGTCGACTCTTCTTGCGATGGCCGATGCTTCGTTTGGAGGAAAATGCGGTGTCAATGTCCAGGGGATAAAAAACATGGTTGGCACCATCTATCATCCACAGGAGATCATCATCAATGTAGATCTTTTGCACACCCTCTCTTCGCAGCAGATGGCATCAGGCATGACTGAAATTGCAAAGCATGCCCTGTTAGACTCCCATCAGTTTGTCGAACAGCTGTTTTCTTCTTGGGACGCTTGTCTTCACCATGATTCTTCCTGTCTTGAACAGGTGATAGCTCAGAGCCTTGCCGTAAAGGCGAGACTGTGCGCTCACTCCAAGGACACTCGCCATTTTCTCAATGCAGGGCATACTGTAGCTCATGCTCTTGAAGCTTTGGAAGGGCCGCGCCTACCTCATGGTATTGCTGTCGCTGTAGGGCTGTATGTGGAAGCGATGGTGGGGATGAGGAGAGAGGTGGTGGCAAAAGACGTTGTGGATGCCGCGAGAGATATTTTTTTGCGTGTCGTCCCCGATCACCCTCTGTCTGGAGGGTGGGATCTTGGTGATTGGAAACAGATACTTGCTCATGATAAGAAAAATGTGGGCGGAAGACCTTCTGTAGCTTGGATACAGACGATAGGAAAGCCGTACATACTCAACGGACAATCAACGGTTCCTCTAGAATGGGTAGAAGTTGAGCATGCCTATGATCTTCTCCGTAGTTTGTGAGATTTATTTTTAGGAGATGGGATTATGCTGGTATTGTCGATACACCTGTCATCGTTAGCAAGAGTCGACGATTTTAAAGGGCTGTTTGACTTGCTAGAGGTTCGTCTGAAGGAAGACTTATCTTTAGAGCAGGAGCAGCAGCTTCTGGCGTTGAAGGTACCCGTTCTTCTGACTTTGGAAAACGAGAGGCTGCTCGCACGGGATTGGAAGCTACTTCCTGATATCGTCGATCTCTCGTGGGATGTCTCACCAGCAGCTATAGTAACAGCACGTGCTGCATTCCCAAACGCACTCCTTCAAGGGTCGTATCACTCGACGGGGCATCGCCATGAGGATTTCCCTCTTCTTTTGAAGGACATTCTTGAAAAGGGATTTGATGCCGCAAAGATAGCGTGTGCCACAGAGAGCACAGTTGAAGTGATATCCCTCCTTTCATTTCTTAAAAAATACGCCGGTACAGCACGTCTGACATGCGTGCCTATGGGGGAGACTGCACAGTATGGGAGAGTTCTTGCTATGACCATGGGGTCATATCTGTCTTTTTGCTGCCTTCCAGGATGTCCTACGGCCCCAGGCCAGATTGATATTGCAACGATGCATGCGATCTATGCCGCATCTTCTATTTCTGCAAACACACAGCGCTATGCCCTTATCGGAGAGCATGTTGCAGGTAGCCCTTCACATAGAACACATACCAAACTGATGAGGACCTTTGGCGTCGATGGCCTGTATGTAAAAATCCCTGTGCATAAAGAAGAGGCTGCAGCGGTACTGCCATTATTATCGAGTTTGGGGTTTTCAGGGCTGAGCATCACAACGCCATTTAAAGAGATGTATGGCGTGTCGCCTACTCCTGTCAACACTGTAAAGTGTAATGATGCTGCGATTGAAACGGCAAATACAGACGCTCCGGCTCTTATAGACGCGCTCTCACAGCATCTTTCGTTGAAAGGAGCCCGCGTGCTGCTTCTCGGCGCTGGTGCGGTAGGGATGGCGTCGGCACAGGCGCTGAGCGCGGCTGGAGCAGAGCTCTTTGTCTATAATAGGACGTTCGCTAAGGCCTGCCACTTGACATCGTCTGTCGGAGGAACGCCGCTGGCAGAAGAGACTCTTCAGGAAAAAACTCACTATGATATTGTCGTGAACACCACGGCAGCCCATTTTTCCTCCTCGTTTCCTCAGCAGTTGTCGACACTGCCGTTGTCTTTTTGGGGAGTACAGCTTGCTGCTGAGTTTGCCTTTCCTTCGAAGACGCCGTTCTTGCAGGCGGCAGCAGCGCAGGGAGTTCGCACTATCTCTGGCACTGAGTTATGGGCCCGACAGGCGGCAAAGCAATTTCGATGGTGGTGCAACATCGACGAAGAGAAGGCGTTTGATTTTCTCAAAGAGGAGTTGTCATGCCGG
>CAINFV010000207.1 GCA_903848235.1 Chlamydiia bacterium
AGCGACAAGAACGCCGAATACCCTCATACGAACACCATCTAGCAACCTTGGCTCCTGCGGAAAGGACATCTCTCTCATCATGATAATTTTTTACCATATTGAGATCGAGCAAAAATCTCAAGTTTTTCTGTGATATTGCCAAAAGTTGTATACGTGAATCAGGAGCATTTCCTCAATCCAAAATAAATTTATACAAACCGTACTTAAAACGACTCAAAGAAGCAAGTGAATTTTTGAATTCTTGATTTCTGAAGCACGATTAGAAAAATTGAGATCGTGGTCCATCACGTGCTTTTTTTTCTCATGGCCGACAAAATCTCTCCTCTAGTACGCTAAAAGAGATTCAGAAAACTCAAGGGATTTTCGCTATGTCAGAAGTCATTTCCAATGCACATTCCATCCGTGAACGAATCCTTCATTTATTGAGGTTTCTTTGACGTCTCTGCCAAAAAGAAACGTATTGAAGACCTTGAAGCTCTCATGCAAACCCCACAGTTTTGGGATGATGCGAATGAAGCAAAAAAGATCATACAAGAATCCAATGACCTCAAGTCTTGGACGGAGCCGTTGGAAAATCTATTACGGCGCGTTGATGATGTTTTGTCATTAGCACCCGAAGCAGAACAAGATCCCTCCTTCGTCGCTGATTTAGAAAAGGAATTAGAAAGTATTGGGAAAGATCTCTCTGAAGTCGAAATCCGACGCATGCTTTCTGGAGCGATGGACAAGGCATCATGTTTCTTAAGTATCAATGCTGGAGCAGGCGGCACCGAAGCCTGTGACTGGGCATTAATGCTCCTCAGGATGTACGAACGGTGGGCATCAAGAAGAAAATGGAAGGTAGAAGTTGTCGACGTCCTTCCAGGGGAAGTCGCCGGCGTGAGAAACGTGACACTTCATATTGAAGGCGAATATGCCTATGGATATGCAAAGGCAGAAAAAGGCGTCCATAGAATCGTACGCATCTCCCCCTTTGATTCAAATGCTCGACGTCATACGAGCTTTGCCGCTGTTGACGTCATCCCCGAGATCACCGAAGATGTAAAAATCGAAGTTCGTCCCGAAGACCTGCGGGTGGACACCTATCGAGCCTCTGGAGCTGGAGGCCAGCATGTCAACAAAACAGACTCTGCCGTTCGTATACTGCATATTCCCACAGGCATTGTTGTCTCTTCTCAATCCCAACGCAGCCAAATCCAAAACCGCGAGTCATGTTTAAAGCTGCTTCGGTCGAAGCTCTATGAACGAGAAATGGAAGAGCGCCAGAAGAAGTTGGATGCTATGTCCGGAGAGAAAATGGATATTGCATGGGGAAGCCAGATCAGAAGTTATGTATTTCAACCATATACTCTTGTCAAAGATACAAGAACAAAGTATGAAATGGGAGATATACAGTCTGTGATGGATGGGAATATAGACCCCTTCATTCAGGCATACCTTAAAGAATTTGGTGGGAAAGCACTATGACAACCGTCATTCATGAAATTCCAGAAGTAAAGACAATCCCTGGATTAACAATACGATATACAATTCCTCAAGATGCTGAGTGGCTCAAACAGTGGCTCATGGATCTAAGTGTTAAAGACGCTTTTCCAATGGCGTCTGAATCAGAAGTCGAGGATGCTGTCCGGAGGTGGATTTCCTTTTCTCGAGTTCGCTCGAGCCTTACTGTAGAGATGGATGGCCATCCTGTTGGCATCTCGACGCTCTACATTCAGGCCTACAAGCGATTACTCCACCAAACTGAATTCGGTGTCATCGTCGATTCTCACTACAGAGGCAGATCAATAGGCTCATATCTCCTAAGTTCCATCATGAAACTTGCCAAGCAGCATTTTCACGTGGAACTAATCCATCTTCAAGTATACCAAGATAACCCAGCCATCAAGTTATACGAGAAATTCGGATTCCGCGAATTTGGGCGACAGACCCATTGGATTAAAGATGAAGACCGTTATGTAGGAAGAATCTTTATGGAACGGTTTATCTAAAGAGGCTAGTGCAAAACTAGCGGCTGCGCTATGCGCAGCCGCTAGTTTTGCACAAAGTCGAGGTTACGGCATCCTCATATTGTGGTATACAGTGTCAACGTCCTCGATTCCTTCCAACCATTCGATCAATGCCAAATTGGCATTCGACGCCACAGCATCCACCTCTATATACGACTTAGGAACCATCTCAATAGCAGCCTCATCGACTTTAAACCCGAGCTTTTCGACGGCATCTTTGACAGCGTACAAATTTGTGGGGTCTGTGGTAATCACGTAATACTCTTCATCAGAAGAAAAATCTTCAGCCCCTGCTTCTGTCGCTGCTCCAAAAAGCTCTTCTTCTATCGCATGATGCTTCGCGATAAGGATAATCCCTTTCCGGTCAAAGTTAAAGGCTACGGCTCCAGGAACAGTGACCGTGCCCCCTCGCTTATTCGTCGCAATGTGAATGTCGGAAGCAATCCTATTTTTATTATCTGTCATGATATCGAGAATCAGCCCGACGCCGCCGTGGCCATACAGCTCATACTGCATTTCATGATAGGCTTCCTGGCCCTCACTTGACGCTTTCTTTATCACACGCTCGATGTTTTCCGACGGAAAGTTCACCTCTTTAGCGTGTTGAATTGCAATCCGAAGCCGATTATTGACCTTAGGATCTGAAGACCCCCCAAGCTTTACAGCGTTGATTATCTCCTTCGATGCACACGAAAAGGATTTGCCCTTCTTTGCATCGCTTTTCTCTTTGCGCCGCTTGATATTCGCCCACTTGCTATGTCCTGACATGATAATACCTCACCTCTTTTGGAGGAAAACCTTATAGCCAACCAATCTGTGAAAGTTGCATATACATTTGTACTGGAGGTTATGATTTTTTGAGCACTGATTTCGCTGTATGCTCAATTTCAGCCTTCCCACGCGCCGTTCACGAACATCTTCCTTCCTGCATAAGCTATCGCACGACAGATGCCCCACAATACAGCCTTAAGGCCTTTGTACCCGTAGATGCAGAAAAACTTTTTTGGAGTTTTGCACAACACACCAACAGCTTTTCGTCAAAAAAAAGGGAAAAATAGCGCAAAATCGCATACAATTTGCGCACATATGTGGAATAAAACAAATATTTTGTCACTTGCATTGTTGAAGCATACGATCAAAGAGAGCCGCTCATGCCGCTTCCCCACTCGCCAGAGGCGGCATCGCACATCGCTCCAAAAGTACCAAGAGAAAAAAAACGAAAAAAACGATATGGTACATACTAGTCTCATCTCAATACACTGGATGCGAAAAAGGATACACGACTGCAGATACAACACACGGCTTGTACCATGGGTTGAGAAGGCCTTACATTTGTAACCCAAGTAAGTTGGGTTTGTAGTCAATGGTCGCTTTCGAAGCAACCTGGGTTTAGAATCATCAACCCCCCTTCTGGTGGAATATGAAACATCGGATCGAAGACTCCTCGCATGACCTTGCCACGCCTGATGGCTCTATTGAATCTCTTCAGCACACATCTGATATCTCAGCAGAGGCTATTGTCATAATCGACAACATCAGCCCCTGGTTTGTGGGATACGAGATAGACAAAAATCTTCTCTTCTTTAATGGCAAGAGCGTCCTCGCGCAAGCTGGAGTGAATATCACTGGCATCGACTATCAGCTGAACAAAACCGATGGGAAAGCTCGAGTCCATGTTCGATTAGACGCCCTCGGTCCTATTGGAAAAGAACTCTTAGGCCTGCTCAAGCCTGGCGCTTGGATTGGGAAGCTCTTTGCAAAAGATGATCGCCGACGCGTGCGAGACCCTGACTACATCACGCGAATGTTTGGACGTTCTGACCGATGGGGAAGCCCGCTCCTCTCCCTCGGCGCTCTTCATGGCAGCGACTCTCTGATTCTCGACACCGTCGATGGTCGCGCTGTTGCCTACCTCTCACTGCTGAATGGAAAAGTCGCCTATGACTCATCGATCTTCGGCTTTTTGCCAACTCTTGCAGAGGCAACACAGCAGTGCTACAAATCTCGAGATTTGCTCCGCCTCCATCAAATATGGATCGAAGGCGCTCCGAGAAACGTCGCTGAAGGAGAAATACTCCTTGTCAAAACACCTCCGCTTCATATTCGAACCGTATTTGGCCATGTGGTCAACGAACTTCTCTCACCAGGCTACGTTCACACAACAGCATCCGTCCTTCAACCGGATACGGAAGCCTCAGGAGATATCTACGAGCTGTGGGGAGACTCCAGGCGAGAGATCACCGACATCCCATTAGAGTTTTATACCTTAGAGCCGTATCGCGAAAACGTCTTCTTTACAGATAGAGATCAGCTTCAGTCCTGCCTAGAAGCTTCTTCTGTCCTGATCAATGCATTTGAAACCGCACCGCAGCCTCGTGACCTCCGCGCCGCTGTCTTCATCGTAAAAGGGCATCAGCTTGAAACTCTTGCAACAGAAGACTGGATTGCCAGAGACCCCATTTTTCATGAACTTCCTGGCGTTGGTCATGGATTGCGGCAAGCCATGTTAGTAGAACGATTCATCGTCCAGCAACCCTCGTATCCATTTTTAAACGCCATCGAAAAAGGACAGATCACCAGCCAGGGCATCCTGCTCTCCCGCTACTTCCCATCCCCCATCATGAAACGGATGCTGCTAAGCGAACAGGTGTCACGGTGCTTGAAGGGCATCTACTTTCGTCATCCATCGCGTTCCCATGGAGACTTCTTCTCTAACGAAGATCGGGGGCTCTTAAACGACCTCCACAAATTTGGAATGCCGGTCTTTTGGGTCGACGAGAGGTCCAATCAAGTCTTACAGTACATCCAAAAACCTCATCGAGAGACGGGGATGTTTGTCCCCATCCACCACATTGATAAGTATCTTAAATCAACAGTCTTTGGAGTGTACGGGTCTAATCTCGTCGTCGGAGCTTTTGAAGCAGAGCTTTCCGAACTTCTCCATGGCATCCTCGACATGAGAGAGACCGTCAACCATCCATTGCTCTCCAAAGAGACTCCTCTCGCCCTTGTGACAGGAGGGGGGCCCGGCGCTATGGAGCTTGCGAATAAAGTAGCTACAGAACTTGGAATTCTCTCATGCGCGAATATCGCCGATTTTCGCTTGAAAAGCGGAGCTCCCGTCAACGAACAGGAGCAAAATCCATACGTCGAAGCCAAGATGACCTATAGACTCAAGGAACTGGTGGAACGGCAGGCAGAGTTTAACCTTGACTTCCCTATCTTCGTGACAGGAGGAATTGGCACTGACTTCGAATTCTGCCTCGAAGAAGTGCGGCGAAAAGTGGGATGCGTATTTCCAACCCCCGTGATTCTCTTTGGTGACATCGACTACTGGAAGAGCAAGATCACAACACGATACCAGTGCAACCTCTCTCAAGGAACGATCAAAGGCTCTGAATGGGTCTCTGGATGCATCTTCTGCATCCAAACGGCAAAACAGGGGCTTGAAATCTATCGCCGCTTCTTCGAAGGAAAGCTCCCCCTTGGAAAAGCTGCTCCACCACAGCCCTTAGGCTTTGTGACAGATATCAATCAGATGAGCACATCGTGATTAAAACCCATAGGTCATACGAATCCCTACAAACTTCGTTCTATGCCGTGAGAACTGCCCTTCTGTTGAAAATCCTTGATGGTATTCGAGAAACAGCCGCACCTTCCGCCCAATGCCATGGATCTTTCCCCACTCATAGCCAAGAGCATAGGTCGTATCGATAGCAAAGTTCACATCCTGCCAGTTTTGCATATGAACCGCTAGGAATGGCTGCCCAAAAAGCTGTTTGAAATCAGTCCTCGGCCCCCGTGCCTCAAAGCCATACTCCACATACAATGGCTTCATATGCATCTCGGAATCAGAAAGTAGGATCGAGCCTAGAGTGCCATACACGCGGAGGTGGGAGTTAAACGAATAGTCTCCTGAAAGATCCAGCGCTTCAAAACTCTTATTTTTCCTATGGAAATGTCTGTGCTCGCACAAAAACTCGTCGCCAACGTGAGAGGAGATGTGATACAGGCGCAAGCGATAGGCTATTGGCCCTTTTGCAAATGTCAGCGGTACGCCAGCATAGTAATCTGCATTGATCATAGGGAAGGTGCGCTCATGTAAGTTAAAGACTGCAAACGCGGCAGCCTCAAGCTCCAACTGCAAGTCCCCTCCTTTAAAATTCGCCCAGCGATACACAGGGAATTGGGCTCCAATGATAAAATCGGTTGAAAATGTCCCCCCTATCTTATCATGGGATCGTACCCCGCATGCAAAGCACGGCTGGCGTGGGTTGGCAATCTCGGTCGGAAATAATGTCGTGGACTGTGGAAGCCATACCCCATGCCACTTATCATGATGTTTATTCTGTGGTTCTTTTTCATCTCTATCTCGATGAGATGGGTTGGAATCGTAGACCGATCTCTTCGTCAGGTCCCGCACGAAGCTGACAATTTCTTGGGACTTTGTCAAATCCCCCGGCAGATGGACCAACAGCACATCTCCATTACGAACAGTTACAAGCACTCTACTATCGGGGTATTTAGTATCAAGAACTCCCTGTATATAAGCCTCAAGGTAGCTGTCAGAGCTGCTTTTCTTGGAAAGCTCTGGATCAGACATAGCTAAACGGCAGTCCTCAGGAATTTCAAGAGCCTTAATGTTCTCCGACTCTGAACAAAAACCTGTTCCGAAAAATGTCATCGCTACGGCAGTCAGCAACGGAATTATTGAGAACAATCGAAGGATCTTCATCTGTGTCACCTACTCCTCGTATAAAAGTCATCGAACACTTTTTTTTCGAATTCAACTCTATACTGGACATGAGGATTTTTTGAGCAGTGGTTTTGATCGTTGAAAAATTGGAGGCCTAAAGTAGATCATCGTACACCTTGTTTTTTTCAGAGGAGATTTCTCATATGCAACAGGTTGCTCGATTGTTTTCTGACCCCCTCTTGCCAGTAGATTTTTGTGTCCAACCGATCCGTTTCGTTGCTGAGCAATGCGGCAAAACCATCTCTTCGATCCAGGCAATCTTTTTCAACGCTCTTTTTTTGATTCAGAACCACGATCTTATTCCCCGAGAAGGTGAAATAAAGGTAATCACCCTCCCACAACTTCTAGAATTTCGTTTGGAGCCCTACGAAGGTAGTCATCAGTTTCAGAACCGCGGCGTATCCCAATATTCGATTTTTCAACATGATCTCTTTGAGTTTGAAACGCGTGTCGGCGATCGTTCTTCATTCACTTTGATTCGGCGACGCCATCCTTCCTTCATTAATTTCACCTATGCTCAACAGTTTCTTGACGATGTCACGCTACTTATATCGTCGATTGCTCAAGCTATCTTGCTCGCTCCCGTCGCCATTCCTCTTGCTGCTTTTGGAGCTATTGTAAGAGGCGCGAGGCTTTGCTTTGGCCCTTCACTCTACAAGCGAGAGTTAGAGGTTTGTAAGGCCAATTCGAATGTGTATCCAGATATCGGCAGGATTGCACGAGCGTGGCAGCTAAAGGCCTGTAAGAGAGGGATGGCTACGCAATCTAATCCCTTCAGCGAGCCGTCAACATGTGAAGCTGCTGTTTTCAATGATGCAAGGACCATTTGCAAACTGATCGGTCAATGCATGGAAGCTCCTGATGAGACATGCTGGATCTTTCATAAGGTGAGGATCTGCCTGGATGTCGCTCTCCATGCAATCCAGGGGATCATGCTTGAAG
Source organism: Chlamydiia bacterium (assembly GCA_903848235.1). GTDB lineage: Bacteria > Chlamydiota > Chlamydiia > Chlamydiales > FEN-1388 > CAINFV01. The sequence goes on from CAINFV010000207.1 coordinate 7,708, forward strand.
GCGAAGAGGATCTCCAAACCGTCTCAGGCCAGAATTTAGGGCATCATTTAAAGATCGCACATCTTGCGACAAATCCCGATAACATACGGGCAGCCATCAATTCAGAGGTCTTCTCCCGAGTTGAAGGAAGCGGGACAGCACTGGTTTCCGCTCTTGCGCAGAAATGTTTGCGCCGACATGCAGCCGGCATCTACTTAGAATCTGTTGAATCTGCTGTTCCATTTTACGAAAAGCTTGGATTTGTCCAACTTGATCGTCACGAAATCCGTATGCTGGAAGGCGGAGCAATACCGATGCAGTTGACGGCAGAGAAGATTGAAAGACTCTTTCATAACGGGACGTTACGACGTCCCTCGAAAGGCACGTTGGTGATCCCCCCTGAAATACCTCCACGAGAGCACAACCATACTTTCAGGAATTACTATGATACGACGGAACTCTCAGGAGGGGGACTTGCAGCGACTCTTTCAAAGTCGACAAGACCATTGTTCCCTTGTTGCTGTTAAACCTTAACAACTCATCTGGACAAAACAAAACCATTGCCTCGATATATATACGATACATATAGTAGTCTTGCGATATTAAAAGTCTCTTAATTTGGAGAAATAAAACAAATGAAACAGCTCGCCATTGCATTAGCCTGTATCTGTTCTTTTCCTTCCTGCTCAGTTTTCATGGCCGCCAACAAAGATGGCGCCGACGTCTCTCAGGTCCAAGCAGCCTCCTCTCGAACCCAATTTCTGAATCTTGGCGCCAAAGTCATCAGCAGCGAACGTCTTCCGTCTGGCGAGCTTGTTGAAACCTATCAGATCCCGAAAGAACGAGGGTCTGCAGCAAGAGCCGTCATGCACGGACTGCTCGATTTAAGCACCTTTTTCATCTGGGAAATTGTGGGTACGCCCATTGAAGGATCTCTTGATAAACAAGAGTTCATCACCGTCAAAGTCACCTACACCCCCGATGATATCGCAAAAAAAGCTGAGCTGCTGTAAATCAAATCAATGTACAGGGCAAGAAGTCCTCTTGCTCTGTGCCTCTTCCACAACACATCCCATCACTCTTGAAAAGAAGGCATTGCTCTTGTACACCCAAGACTGAGCATACTGACTTTCTTTGGAGTAAAAACAATGCGTGCGTTTCTCTCATGCCACATTCCCGAAGAGATCATCGCCTATATCAAGACGAGGGTCCCTCTCCTTCCAACGAAAAGCAGATTTATTATTCCCAAACAACATGACCTGACAATGAAATTCTTGGGCAACGTTCCAGATGCCATTGTTCCTCAACTGCTTGAAAGACTGTCGTTGATTCACCTCACTCCATTCAAAGCTCAGCTGACAGCCGCTTCTAAAAATCAGGACTAATGTGGACATTTAGTCCTCACAGACCAATGTCAAGCCTTCGTCCTAGATACGACAGCCTAGCAGCTCTGCTGTCGGTTCGCGTG
>CAINFV010000208.1 GCA_903848235.1 Chlamydiia bacterium
CGTATGAGCTTATCGTTGACCTCGGCGATGACCAGCCTGGCTTCCTGCACCTGGCGCTTCTTGTTCCAAAGCGAGGCGCCGAAGCTGCAAAAGCCCTTCTCATCAGGCGTCGATATCTCTGTAAGCAGGACATCGAGCCCTTCTTTAAAATATTGCAGATCGAAGGGGAAGAGCGAGCCGAAGGCGATGTCGCAGCGCCTCTCCTTGATCATCTGCTCGTTGATGCCCAGCGGGAAAGAGCACGTTATCTTGAAGGATTCATCCCACCCCGGGTCGTACCATCCGAAATCGTAGCCCGGCGTCGGCACGTAGACGTTGACGTTCTGTAATTCGCCGAGACGGGCTGCTATAGCTAAACCTATCGTCTGGGATTCCCTGCCGACGGTGAAGCCGATGCGGTCGCCCGATTTGACCATGCTGGCGGCCTTCTCCGCGGAGATCGTCCTCTCTTTATAATACTGCTGCCAGTCTTTAATCATGTACGGAAGAACTCCTCTTTTTTATATGCAAAACCGAACCTAATTATCCTCTTTGAACGATGAATTTGTCAAGGATAAAGGTTTATTTTCGACATGACACCGCAGGATTAAAATCTTCAGTAGAGTCTGGTAGGAGGTTAACTACAGTCTCAACTTCTGCTGTGGCTGATTGTGGCTGAAATAGTTCTTGCCCAGTTGCCTCTGACGCACCATTTCCAGATAGTTTTCCCTATCGACGATGATAAGCACTAGAGGAACAGCTATTACTGGCAAGACAACAATAGCAGCCCCAAACATAAAGAAAAACATTGCTGTAGCGAAAGAAGCAAGTGCAAAAAATGAAAGCAATATTACGGCAAATATATGTGCCCATTTTTTTCTTAAAAGCAAGAATATACAGGGAAGAATCCATAGAAAAGCTATTGGCACACATACCAATAATGCCATAGCCATTCCTTGATCCCGTTCTTGATAGTCGGTAAAACCGATAAGTGCCAATTGAGGTCCAACCACTAAAATGATTCCCGAGATAACCAGCCACACTATTGCTATCTTTGTTTTTACAGGAAACCTCGCTCTATCTGTGTTCTCTTTTTGTTCTTCGTTCATATCGTCGGCTTCCAAGTTATGACTAATTTATATAACGTTACTACTCTCTTGGGCAACACTGTAACCCATGATATAGCTGCTGTCAAGAATTGTTAAAGAGGTGCAGGAGACTCATCTCCTGCCAGGGTTATAGGGGTGTCCCCTAACCTTTTATGTCCCCCAAAGTATGGGGGACTATCAGGGGGTTTGGAAATCATCTCACAGCTCGACCACTAATTACTTACCTAAACACCCATCAAAGCCAAATCGAAGTTTGCAAAAAAGCCTTCGTATATGGTATATTTTTAAACGAAATATTCTCCTAGGAGGTAAGAGTTGAGCGAGTACTTAAAAGGTAAGAACGCAGTTGTCACCGGTGCCGCCGGTGGTCTGGGAAGAGAGATTTGTCTAGCCCTGGCCAGAGAAGGGGCAAACATTGTATGCAACGACA
>CAINFV010000209.1 GCA_903848235.1 Chlamydiia bacterium
ATAAGCTTGCCAATGCCCTTGTCAGTGGCATCTGGGGAGGCGAAGCATCTCGCCTATCAATCTACAATACCTTCCCAGATCTGAAGGAAGCTGACGTCCGTTATGGCTCGTGTCTTATCGGAGGCATTGCCTCTCTCTTCCAGAAAAAAGAACGTCCCAAAATTCGTGGTATGTGCTCTTTTTCGAAGGGAATAGAGCAACTGGCCAAAGCTGTGTCAGCACAGCTTCGCATGCCAATTCTCACTGACACAGTAGTGCAAGCCATCGACTTCACCTCTCCATCCATTGAATTGCATTTTTCCCAGGGAACAGTGCGAGCTACTAAGGTCATCCTCGCTCTCCCAGAGCCTGCCATCAGACATCTGATCCCATCATTCTTCGGCAATGAGCAAGCAGTCCCTCATGCATCGTTTGCCACTGTCGTCATGGGGTGGAAAGAGGACGGCCTACCACGAAAAGGGTTTGGAATTCTCGCTCCATCTTCTGAAGAGGCTCATGTTCTTGGCATCGTCTTCGATTCGTGCGTCTTCCCCGAGCAGAATACTCATATGAAGACGCGCCTGACGGCGATCCTCGGCGGAACACGATGGCCAGCAGTGAACCATCAGTCTGACGAAACGCTTTTTCAGATCGCCTCATCGGCAGTCGCCTCTTGGACAGGGATGACTGCTCCCTGTGCTGAGTATAGCGTCATCCGCTCGCCGTCGGCAATTCCACAGCACCCTGTTGGAAGTCGTCGTCTTGCCCCATATCGTCTATCCTCCTGCGGAAGGGTTTGCGCTATCGCCCCAAGTATCGGCGGGGTCTCTGTAAACCAGTGCATAACAGCAGGGAGTAAGGCGGCATCTTGGATCCAGCAGTAAGAAAGATATTGAAAGAGCTGGAAAAATCCTGTCAAAAAGAAAGTCCCGTTGAAGGATTTACCGGGGCGGCAATGGTGTCGCTGCTACCTATTTCCTTGAAAAAGCCTTCAAAGCCCTCTCACGCCCTTCGTTTAAGTCCACGATAGGCTTTGGATAGTTTGTTCCAAGATAGACATTCCACGACCGTAGATCTTCGACAGAAGCTTCCCATGGCCTATGGATGAATTCGTGAGGAACCAAACAGAGCTCGGGCACGTACTGCCGAACATACGCACCTTCAGGGTCAAACCTCTGGCCTTGTACAACAGGATTGAAGATACGGAAGAACGGCGCTGGATCGACCCCGCAGCCGGTAATCCACTGCCAGCCAAAAGTATTGTTGGCAAGATCAGCATCAACAAGAGTATCCCAAAACCATGACATCCCTTCTCTCCAGGAGTAAAGGAGATGCTTCACAAGAAACGATGCTGTAATCAGACGAACACGATTATGCATCCACCCCATCTGCCAGAGCTGCCGCATCCCAGCGTCCACAATAGGAATCCCCGTATTCCCTGACTGCCACGCCTTCAGCTCATTGGCATTTTTCCGCCATGCAACCGTTTGAAACTCTTCTCGAAATGGAGAGGTAACAATTCGAGGGAAGTGATACATCACAGCATGAGCAAATTCTCGCCAGCCGAGCTGTCGTAAAAAGGCATCTGCCTGAGCAATCGACAGAGAATCTGAATTTTTGCGCGTCTGATCCAACACCATATTCCAGACCCGTCGGATAGAGATTTCTCCAAAGTGAAGATAGGGTGATAGCTTCGATGTCACTTCAGCAGCAGGAAAATCGCGCTTCATTCCGTAATGGGAAAGCCCCTCAAGGCAAAACCTTTCAAGAGCTTCTAACGCACGACTCTCCCCTACTTTCCAAACGGTGGTAACCTTCTTTGGCCAATTCAGATGCTTCGGGCAGAGAGGAAGCTCTTGCGGACTTAACGAGGAAAGGGCTTTGGTATAGGGCATTGCAGGGAAGGCTTCGGGTGCCTCACAGGTATCAGGACGAGCCTCCTGAAATGCCTGCCAATAGGGGGTAAAAACTTGAAATGGATCCCCTTTCTTATTAAACAGCTGCCAAGGCTCCATTAACAGGTTGCCACGGAACGTGTTGACAGGAGTGCCCTCTAATTCGAAAATCTCTTTAATCTCATCATCCTTGATAACACCATCCGGCTCATACCGACGATTCCAAAAAAGATGAGTACCGCCCGTCTCCCGGAGAACAGCTCTGAGCACATCTACCGGTGCCCCCTCTCGTATAACCCATCCAAATCCGCGCCGCATAGCCTGGGTTCCAAAACACTCAAGCGCCTGCTCTAACCACACGCGAGCAGCACCCCCAGGAGAGGATGGCGCATTCAAATCTGTATCAAAAATATACAGTAAGATGACAGGCTGTCCTCGAGAGACGGCTTCAAAAATAGCTGGATTATCATGATGACGTAAGTCATTGCGAATCCAAACGACGACTGGGCGATTCATAGCAGTACTCAGGTATACTTTTTTTTGCACAATAAAAAGACGAGGCATTTCTCCTCTACATAAATCATCGCTCCCCCTTTTGAGGTTTTTGCAAAAAATGTGAACCGGCGATAATGTAGGGGCTAAGAAGAAAACGAGTATTTCAACCCCTTTTGTGATGTCGACATATGTTTGATAAATTTACCAATCGTGCGAAACAGGTCATCAAGCTGGCGAAGAAAGAAGCGCAGCGCATGAACCATAATTACCTAGGGACAGAGCACATCCTCCTAGGGCTTCTCAAACTTGGTCAAGGGATTGCTGTAAACGTCCTTCGCAACATGAACGTCGACTATGAGCTTGTCCGCCAAGAAGTAGAACGCCTCGTTGGCTTTGGCCCCGAGATCCAGCTCTATGGCGACCCTGCGCTCACTGGAAAGGTGAAAAAGGTCATCGAGTTTTCGAATGAAGAAGCAGCAGCACTGAACCACAACTATGTAGGGACTGAGCATCTGCTCCTCGGCCTCTTACGTCAGACAGATGGTGTTGCAGCACAAGTTCTCGAAAACCTGAATGTCAACCTCAAAGAAGTTCGCAAAGAGGTTTTAAAAGAACTAGAATCATTCAACCTCCAGCTTCCGTCCTCTCCTGGAACAGGAGGCCCTCAACAATCGAGTGCGGGATCTGCAGCGTCAAAAGCCTTTGAAAAGCTCACGCCAGGCGGTGCGCAAGGGCAAGAAAAACTCTCTGCCATAAAGGCATATGGCCTCGACCTCACAGATGCAGCACGGGAAGGAAAGCTCGATCCTGTTATCGGCAGAAAAGCTGAAGTAGAGCGATTGATCCTTATCCTCTGCCGCCGTAGAAAAAATAATCCCGTTCTCCTTGGCGAAGCAGGGGTTGGGAAAACAGCCATCGTAGAAGGACTCGCCCACGCTATTGTTCGTGGCGAAGTTCCTGATATCCTGCGAAAAAAACGGCTTATCTGTCTTGACCTTGCATTGATGATTGCAGGGACAAAATACCGTGGGCAGTTCGAAGAGCGCATCAAGGCCGCTATGGATGAGATCCGTAAAAACGGAAATATCATCCTCTTCATCGACGAGCTTCATACTATCGTAGGGGCAGGGTCTGCAGAAGGAGCTATCGACGCGTCGAACATCCTCAAACCAGCACTCTCACGCGGCGAGATTCAGTGTATTGGTGCAACGACTCTTGACGAATATCGAAAGCACGTTGAAAAAGACTCCGCTCTCGAGCGCCGCTTTCAGAAGATCATTGTCCAGCCCTCGTCGCTTGATGAGACGATTTCTATCTTGCGGGGCTTAAAAGCAAAGTATGAAGAACATCACAAGTGCAGCTACAGCGAACAGTCTATAGAAGCTGCCGCCATCCTCTCTGATCGCTACGTTCATGGCCGCTATCTTCCAGATAAAGCCATCGACTTGCTCGATGAAGCAGGAGCCATGATGCGAATATCGATGATGCACCAGCCCCCTGATATCGGAAAATACGAGGCCGAAATCGAAGAAACACGTCTTGCAAAAGAAGAGGCCATCAGCAAACAGGAATATGAAAAGGCTGCTAAGCTTCGAGATAAAGAAAAGTCCCTCCGTGAAAAACTACAGCAGATTCGCACTGAATGGGAACTCGACAAAGAGCAGCATCAGGTTCCCGTCGACGAGGAGGATGTGGCATCCGTTGTGTCTCGACAGACAGGGATTCCCGTCCAGCGGCTTACTGAAGAAGAGGCGCTACGGCTGTTAAAACTCGAAGACCGTCTCAGAACCAATGTCGTCGGACAGGATGAGGCCGTCAGTATTGTCGCCCGCGCCATCCGTCGAAGCCGCGCTGACATCAAAGATCCAAATCGTCCAATGGGGGCCTTTCTCTTCTTAGGGCCAACAGGTGTTGGAAAAACCCTGCTTGCCAAGGTCCTTGCCGCCAACATGTTCGGTGGTGAAGACGCGCTGATTCAGCTCGATATGTCTGAGTACATGGAGAAATTCGCTGTCAGCAGGATGACCGGCTCTCCTCCAGGATATGTAGGCTATGAAGAAGGGGGGCAGTTAACAGAGAGGGTGCGTCAGCGGCCATATTCTGTCGTGCTCTTCGATGAGATCGAAAAGTGCCACCCCGATGTCGTTGACATCCTCTTGCAAATTCTTGAGGAGGGAAAGCTCACCGATGCCTTTGGGCGTAAAATCGATTTTAGGAATACGATCATTATCATGACGTCAAACCTGGGAGCCGATCTGATCAGAAAGAGTACAGAGATTGGGTTTTCGGCGAAGGAAGGGATGCCTGACTACGCCACAATCCGTGAGAAGATCGAGAGCGCGATGAAAAAGCACTTTAAGCCTGAGTTCTTAAACAGGCTCACCGACTTCGTCATCTTCCAACCGCTTGGAACAGATGCTCTCGGCTCTATTATCGATATAGAACTTCGCAAGCTCCAAACAAGGCTAAGCAAGAAGCAGATTACTATTGAAATCTCTCAAGATGCCAAAAACTTTCTTATCAAGAAAGGCTACCAGCCAGAAATGGGGGCGCGTCCGCTGAACAGAGCTCTCGAACAGATGGTCGAAGACCCACTGGCAGAGATGTTGCTCCGCCGTCCTGATCAGAAATGGAAATGTACCATTGGACTGGAAGGTGAGAAGCTTACCTTCCTAGAGGAGCCTCCAGCTCCTGTTAAACCCTCAGAACCAAAGCCAGAAGAGGCGGCTCCAGCTCAAGACACAACGGTGAGCCAAACCACCAGTCAGCCTCCTGGAGCGTAAATTCAACGTCTTTTTTTCCTCCTATTCGGAAAGCGCTTCTCCTTAAGGGAGGTGGCTTCTCGAATAGGATGAAAATCGGTCTCACAAAATGCTAAAGTCCAGCGTAACCAAAACAATAGGAACAACGTATGTTTCTGATCTACCTTGGATCTTTCATTATGCTAAGCCTACAGGGGCTTGGAGCTGTTGATCTCCCAAAAGATTTGCAAAACGCTAAGTATATAACTGTTGTTGAAAAAAATGACGGCTTTGGCTCTCAGCTGAAGAGGAGAATGTCGGCGATTGCCTTTGCCATGGTTCATGACAAAGTGTACGTCCACCTACCTTTTGTTGAACTACAACACAATTACGACAAAAATCCAGATTTTCCTACCATAATGGAATCTTTTGCCAATGTGGGACTCGGATTCCCGAAAAAGGATAGTCTAGAAAATGTATCGGTATACGAACGGGAAGATTATCGATACTATACAGACAAAAACATCGATCTGTATTACAACGATAAAGTCCTGTCCTTGTTAAGAAAAAACTACTACAGCACCCCCAAAACTCCCATTCCATATTTCAATAAACGGTTCGTGAATGTCGCGGTTCACATTCGACGCGGTGATGTAGGAAATACGGGGCCGATTGGTCGATGGAAGAGTGACGAGCATTACCTGGCGATTATGGAACGAATACGAAAGACCTATCGGAATGTACGGTTCTATATCTATTCCGAGGGAAAGCGCGAACAATTTTTGAAATTCCTTCGTGAGGACGTGGAGCTTCGTCTCAATGAGGAGATCCGACAGACCTTTCACGCCATGGTCACGGCAAACATTCTCGTCGCCTCAAAGAGCGAGTTTTCTTGCACAGCGGCCCTCCTTTCAACGGGCGTTATATACTACACAAAGTGCTGGATTCCCAAACTTTCTCGTTGGATAGAAATACAAACGTAACGAAGGTTGAAATGCCTAGCCGCTAATGCGCCATTCCCTTCAAGAGGGCGACGACAGCTTGGGGGGAGGTGGCGGTCACAAGGCGGCGGCGAAGCTGTTCATCACGCATAGCAACCGTCAGCGACGAGAGAAGCTTGAGGTAATCCGTCTGATGGTTGTCAGGGCCGCCTATTAAGAACACCAGTTTGACTAAGGAATCATCGATTGCATTCCAATCGATTCCCTTGCGGAGAACGGCAACGGCAACGAAGAAATCAGAATATATGGGAAGCTTGGCATGAGGGATAGCAACACCCATGCCAATAGCGGTAGAGACAAGATGTTCCCGATCTAGAATTGCTTGATAAAAGCGATCCTTGGCCGGCAACTCTTTCGTCGTAGCTACTAAGTCGACAAGCTGTTTCAGAACCTCTTCCTTCGAAGCAGTGTCCAGAAAGAGAACGAGACGCTCATCGATATAATTCGAAAGTCGTATCATTGATTTTATAATCCCAAAGACTCTTCTGTTCAGAAGAGGTCTTGCCTTCATTCTCCATCGTGGACAAAGAACGATCGTCTGTCAAGAAAAACTCATCATGATCAAAAGAAATTTTCTGGGGGAGCGAAATTTTTTATACCCTACGCTCCAGTATGCCCAAATCCACCATCACCTCGCTCTGTATCAGACAGAGAAAGAACAGGGATGAATTGAGCCCTTACGACCGAAGAGACCACCATCTGTGCGATTCGCATGCCGGGAATGACGATGAAAGGACTGGTGCCATGGTTCATCAAAATCACGCCAATCTCACCTCGATAATCGCTGTCAATAGTCCCAGGAGCATTGAGAACACTCAACGATGACTTCAACGCCAGCCCACTACGAGAGCGAATCTGCACTTCAAATCCTTCAGGAACCTCGACACGAATGCCAGTAGGGATGAGACACACCTTTCCAGGGAGAATCTCCACCTCTGCATCAATAGCAGCGAGAAGATCTGCTCCTGAGGCACCTTCGGACTGATAGATGGGGATCCACTTCGTTAAGGTCGCCATAACCTTCATAGGAAGGGCTGGCACACAGGTAACAAGGTCTGTTGTCACATTGCCTCACGAATATATTGTCATTACAATTTTTCCTGTGCCAGGCCTGCTTGTACATAGGAAAGCAAAAGGCTAAGCGTCCGCCGCAACTGATGGCGCGAGACAATAGTATCGACCATGCCGTGTTGTAAGAGAAACTCTGACTGTTGAGCACCTTCTGGCAATGGCTTACCTAAGATTTGTTCGATCACCCGAGGTCCAGCAAAGCAAATCAACGCATTTGGTTCAGCAATCAGAATATCCCCAAGAGAGGCAAACGAAGCTGTAACGCCGCCAGTAGTGGGGTTCGTGAGTATGGAAATATAGAAAAGCCCTTTTTCATGAAATCGTGCTAGGACAGCACTCGTCTTTGCCATTTGCATAAGGGAAAGGGTGGACTCTTGCATCCTGGCACCACCCGACGTCGAGACCACCACCAACGGCAACATCTGCTCGATAGCATACTCGATAAGGCGGCACAACCGCTCCCCCACAACGGATCCCATCGAGCCGCCCATAAAGGTGAAATCTAACACTCCAAGAGCATATTCACGACCATCCAGACGAGCTCGTCCTGTCAGAAGCGCATCGTCACGCCCGCTCTTCTGTTTGGCTGCTCGAAGCCGCTCTACATACAATTCTGTGTCAACAAACCCTAATGCATCCTTCGGGTAGATATGAGTAAACAGCTCTTCAAAGCCCCCATCATCTGTCAGCAATAGGATGCGATCTTCGACAGATATTCGATAATGATATGAACATTTCGGGCAGCAATTGAGGTTTGAGCTCAATTCATTCGCATGGATTAACTCACTACAATGTGTGCATTTCAACCAACCACTAAAGCCATCTTTCTTTGTTGAAGAGACTTTAATTTTTGGTTTCCTACGACTAAAAAGACCCATTCGCAGACTCCAAATACTTCGGCTATACAGTACGATCGGTAAAGATTCTGGCTAACTCAAGTCACTGCATTGAATCTTAGTATACCGATACCGCCCTAAAATGGGATCTTTTCTTCAGATCGTTGAGACGGTGGAGAAAGAAAGGAATCGGGGTGGCGGGATTCGAACCCACGGCCTCTTCGTCCCGAACGAAGCGCGCTAGCCAAACTGCGCTACACCCCGAAAAATATGCGCTAATCCTACCCTAAAAACACGTTTCCAATCCAGATTAAACCAAGCTCTATGGCAATAGCTTTGGCAAGTATGGCGTCACTTGCGACTTCCTAGAGTTAATCGCTCCTGCTTTATACCGCAGAAAGGCAATGGTCGGCCCTTCCGACAGCGTATGAGCGACAATGCGATGCGCTTTAGAAAAGTTTTGCACAAAAATACTCTTCCTCTGTTCAGCTAAAGGCCCGACAATCTCGACGTCAATAGCCAGCTTTTGTACCACTGGCGACCCTTCGAAACTGTTGAGGAATCCAATCAGATGCTGCTCTGGCACTCCGCCTTCCGGCATCCACAGCCACATCTCATCGTGATGATCCCACACTCCTTCTTCCCCACGATACACCTCTTTCTCACTTGGTACGGTGCTGATCATCTGCAAGAAGAAGTCGACATGCTGGCGGACGCTGAAGATTTCTTCTGCATTTTTTTGCCATAACGCGATCAAATTCTGGCGATGGCTTAGGTAGGTCTTGACGTTATTGTGGAATAGCTTTGCTTGCCCAACGCGACAGCAGCCGTTCTGTTCTTTGGTATCCAAGAAAAAGGTAGACGAAAGCCCTTGTATTGCAGCCTTCAGCGCCTCATCTATCTCTTTCTCACGAAACTGATAGACAGTGGCATAGATCGAATAGAGGTCATCGCTTTGAAGCAAAGCTTTTGCCGCAGTACGCACAAAGTTTTCATCGTCAGGAATATGCTCAAAAGAGACTGCAATAGATGGGCTTCCATCGACTAAAGACCTCATCCTATCTAAGATATTCTTCACACAGATGACATCTCTACGAGAGACCTTAGAGAGCAAATCCGTATCATCGAGAATTCCGAAGAGATACGAGAAATACTCACTCAACTCACGCGAGGAATCGACGAAAAACCCTCCGCGATACTCCTCGGACTTTCCTGCGAAGGCAGCATGAAGGCGTTCGGAGATGTCATGAAGAGGAAGCTCCCGTTTCTCCATCATCACAAGAATACTGTGAACTGTATCCTGCTTTCCATACCGCCTATTCAGACGCAGCGACTGCTCGGCAACAAGTGTATTGCTAGACTGTGCATCACCAATGACAAGGGTAGGAGGGGTGGAGGTCTGAAGGCGCATCTTATGATGATCGACGATGCTGATAACTTCGACATACGATGCCATCTTTGTCTCTTCGACCGTGCTAAAATCACGGAAAGAGGCAGTTCCTAATACCCCCCTCTTCAGGTCATCAGCGTAGACCACGCCCAGCGGATACCAACGACCATTCGTTTCAGGGATTACCACCGTCAAGTGATCAAAATGGTTGATCTTACTTCGCATCTCGTCGACATCGCTCTTCAACGTGACAAAGGTCGCTGGGAATTCAAGGACCTCCTTCTTGACAATAAGCAGGTGTGACAGACGCTCCATTCCTTCTCGTGCTATATCCAACGCCCGTTCCATAGCCTCGACGACATCTTCTACTGCACGTGCTGCCTGCACCCTATCTGCCTTGAGAAGTCCATTTCTATTAAAAAGCTCTGGAGACTTCAGCTCATCAGTTCTCTCAAAAAAGAGATGAAAGGTGCTCGAAAACACGACGTCGAGCTGCAAGAGAAGATCACGGAACGAATGATGCGAGCCTTTTGGAAGTCCCAACACCTTTTTAAGATACTCATGGAACAGCATTTGACCATGGGACGTACTTTCTTTTGCTGCTGGGCAGTTTTTAATCATCGTGTCCAACACGCGTTCGTAGGAGGCCACCACTTCGTCAGCAGTAGACTGCTCTTCAGCAAGAACACGAATCATCCCAGCATGACACTGCCCTTCAAACCAGCGAAGGCAGTTCGACAACCCAGAGACCACCTGACGGACATCTTCAGCATCGCCGCTTCGCCACTCGCCCTTGTATAACCCCTCTTCGTCGACGATGATCACTGCATGTTCTGTCCGCGAATGATCGATAGAATCAGCACGCTCTGACTCTTTTATCCTATGAAACTCACGTTTTGTCAGCAGATCCTGGGCATTGATGGTGATGGTTGGCAGAAGGCGGCTGACCTGTTCAAACATCTGATCACCAAAGAGCCCTCTGAAAAAGAGGAGAAGATGACCATCACTTAACCCGCTGGGCAGACTCCATTGGTGCGTTCCTTCAGAAACACGACAGCCAAATGCGTCAGCCCATCCCCAAAAAGAGGCCACAGTAGTGTCAATGTCTGGAGACAGGTGGGCCGCCACAAAGTGCGAGCCTTGGAACATCCGCCCCATGCCGACAGGAAAAAACACCTGATACTCATCGCGAGGGATATACCGGCCAACGATCTTTCCACGAATCTGCAATATCTCTTCAGGTGTCAACGAGCTGAAATGGTTCAGCCACAGTTCGAACAGCGTGATCGTATACGGTTCTGCTACTATCTTCTCAGCATTCACCCTCTTGATAAAGCCCAGCACAGCCGCCAACAAAAAACAGGGAATTGGCTCTTCTTGAATACAGTGAAGAAGTGCTTTGTTGACCTGCTTAAACTTCTTCCTCGATGGTAAGGCTCGGAAATCGTCCGTGTGAAACTGCCGAAAGCATACGTCGAGATCTGAAAACCTCTTCAACGTAGGGATACACTCCCCGAGAAGGGTCTTTTTATGCTGGGAGGATGGTAAATGTGTCATAAGATGTTAGCTTTTTCTTAACGAAACGGACTGAGTAGGACTCGAACCTACGACCACCGGCTTAGAAGGCAGGTGCTCTATCCACTGAGCTATCAGTCCATAAAAACTTTTTAGAATCGCGCCTATACTATCTACGATATCGACTGCCACCCGTTCTTGGCAACAACGAGAACACATGGCCTGAAACATCGTTCGTTATTACGAGGAAAACTTGACTAAAGCGTAAGCGTCAACGGAACCCATCTTTTTTCTGAAGCAGAGATCTTGTATTTTTCTCTCCTTTCAACTGAAGGAGATATGTATGAAAGACTGTCGATCAGAAAACGCCATCAAATGGAATGCAAGAGTTCAGCAATGGAAAG
>CAINFV010000210.1 GCA_903848235.1 Chlamydiia bacterium
CCTGAGTAGCGTGAGATTTAACATTTAAGGGGGTCCCCATGCTTAATGTAGCGGTTAAAAAAGAGATCATCAATCAGATTGGGAAGCTAGATTACGATCGCCAGAGGCGTGTACTTGATTTTGTCCGTGCCCTTGCTGCGACCAAACCGAAAGGTGTTCCGGGTAAGCAGCTACTTTCCTTCGCAGGGATCTTCAACTCTAATGATCTGAAGGTCATGGAACAGGCTATAGAAGACAACTGCGAGAAGGTAAATCTTAATGAGTGGTAAATATATGCTTGATACCAATATCGTAATTGCCCTTATTGCAGAAGACCCTTCCGTCCAAAAGCATATTGCCAAGGCTGAAGAGGTTTATCCCGGTCACTGTTATTGGAGAACTTTTTTTTGGTGCTTTCAAGTCAGAACGGCCAAGGAAAATTCAGCACATATAGAAAAATTTACTGCGAGCAATACCGTCCTTGCATGCGATATCGGAACAAGTTGGGAATACGGACGTATCAAGAACATCTTACAAAAAAAAGGCTGTCCTATCCCTGAAAACGATATCTGGACAGCTGATCTGGCAATGGAGCATGGACTGACCCTGATCTCACGTGACGAACACTTCAAGAATATAGACGAGCTAAAAAGAGCAACATGGTGATTTTTTTCAGTCTAGTGATTATTGAGTGGGCGTGAGGAAAAGAATCTAAGGGCCTGTCTCTCGCAGAGCACACAGAAAAAGCGTACTGTTCATGAACAGAATTCAGAGACAACCAAATTTTCTATATGTTGTATATTCGTAGGTATAATACTATTATACTACAATGATAATTGAACTTGCTAGAAATAGATTGTTGGCTGAGGTGACAGTTCGGTTGGCTGAATCCCCTGTAACAATACTCCTGGGAGCCAGACAGACCGGAAAAACGACAATAGCCCGAATGGCAGCAAGGCAGCGTGATCTGGTAAGGTTCTTTGATCTTGAGGTCGCTGCGGACCGCGCAGCTCTGGCTATAACACCTGAGAAGGTTCTGTCTGAGGCCAAAGGGTTGGTGATTTTGGATGAAGTACACCGCATGCCTTCCCTGTTCGAAGTGCTGCGACCATTGGCTGACAGGCCAAATGTGCCGGTGCGGTTTCTCCTCTTGGGCAGCGCCTCACCTGACCTGGTGCGAGGAACTTCAGAGACACTGGCCGGTCGTGCGCTAGTGCTTCACATTCCTGGCTTTACGCTGGAAGAGGTGGGTCTTCAACGGCAAAATGATTTGTGGTTACGCGGTGCTTTCCCCCGGTCCTTTTTGGCCGCTGATGAGGCAGCCAGTCTGCGATGGCGGGAATCCTTCATTGATAGTTTTTTAGAACGCGATATACCAAAGCTCGGTATTCGAACTCCGGCAGAAACTTTGAGGCGATTCTGGAATATGCTGTGCCATTTTCATGGACAAATCTGGAATGCCTCCGAGCTGGCTCGGTCGCTGGCAGCCAATGAAAAGACGGCACGGCATTATCTTGATATTCTGACCGGAGCCTACATGATTCGGGTGCTGCCTGCCTGGCATGAGAACATCGGCAAGCGTCAAGTAAAGTCCTCCAAGGTGTACCTTCGGGATAGTGGTCTTTTGCATGCCATGCTGGGAATCCAGACACGCTCACAGCTTGAATCACATCCACGCTATGGGGCTTCATGGGAAGGTTTTGCACTTGAACAGACGCTGGTGCGTTTTGGTGATCGGCACGCCTGGTTTTGGGCTACGCAGCGGGGAGCGGAATTAGATCTCATGGTGCTTCATGAAGGACGCCGCATCGGGTTCGAATTCAAATGTACAGACGCACCTGGTATGACTCGCTCTCTGGGGATCGCACTTACGGATCTTAAATTGGATCGTGTATTTGTGGTTTATCCGGGCGCTAAACGATATCCCCTCTCCGATCATGTGGAAGCAATACCCTTATCCGAAATACCAACACTTAAACCATAGGAATCATAGAAGACCAGTGACAATTTTATGCTAAAAAGGAATTTCTTTCTCCATGCCCTCTGTGCCCTCGAAGGAGCGCGAGCGACTGGGCGAGAGGAAAAAACTTTAATGCCTTGTTTCTCACAGAGCACACAGAGAAAGCAGAGAAATCGTCGAGGGATTTTTATGAGGATGAAATTATTTGTTTGTGATATCCTTTGTTGTCCTATGGTTTTCACGAACAGGAGGTGCTTATATGCGTAGTTTAAAGTACGTTGTCTATCGTGAAGGAAAGTATTTTGTCTCTCAATGTTTGAATGTAGAAGTGTCCAGCTTTGGGAAAACCATTGATGAAGCTGTAACAAATCTCAAAGATGCAGTAGAGCTTTACCTCAAGGATGATTCTGAGATGTACCTCTTTCATGATGTTGGTGATGCCCTGATTGGAGAAGCTTTTATAAATGCCTAAGCTGTACTCATCGCGGCACATCATAGCGGTGCTTAATTCGCATGGCTTTGTCGAGGTTGACCAAACTGGCAGCCACAAGAAGTTTCGACTTGAAAGCCTTACCGTCATAGTACCGGCGGCAAAACGTGAAATTCCATATGGCACATTCATGTCTATTCTCCGTCAGTCTGGTTTGCTTATGCAAGATTTTGAATAAGAAAAAAGAAATAGAACTACGAACCGATAAAATTGGCATTATGTCACTGTAATCCTTGATGACGACTTGCAAGAAGACATCCATCATCATCCCTTTTCAAGGATTGGTAAACCTGAACCTTTATGTTTTCAGTGGTCGTGATACTGGTCGCGACGGATCAATAAAACACATCGTCTCGTTTATAAGTTTCAGGAAGATTGTGTGTACATAGTTCAATGCCGCTTTCTGATCATTGAATTTGTCCCCAAGAACGACTCGCAGATTCAAAGGCTGCTCCGCACCAGAGAGTATATAGTCCCCGATTACGATCAGGATCATTTCGAGGCAGCTTTCTCAATCCATTTTTCAATCATCAAACATGATAAAATCACAGATACCGATCGGACGCTGTATCTGATGCAAAATCAAAACAAA
>CAINFV010000211.1 GCA_903848235.1 Chlamydiia bacterium
CGAAGGGTCTTGGATGTTGTTGGTGCGAATCCAGCACGCGAACCGACAGCAGAGCTGCTAGGCTGTCGTATCTAGGACGAAGGCTTGACATTGGTCTGTGAGGACCAAAGGTCCACATTAGTCCTGATTTTTAGAAGCGGTTGCATATTGTGATCCCATTGGTGCCAAACCCACCATCGTTGGGACGAAACCACCATGCGTGGCACAATCCGCTGCTGGAGTGGATAGCAAGAGGCTGGTGTGGGCCAACGTGTTTTTGGGCTAAAAAAGCGCACGTCGCTTCCAAATCCTCAAATGGGCATTCTTTCAGAGTCGGTCGAGTTTCTAAAGGTGGTGGCGAAGGAGTGGGCTCTGCGATTTGAGGCGCGACATCATAGCTTGTTAGATAGCTGACAACAGGGGGGTGAGAAACTGGATTTGGGTAACTCATGATATGATAAATTTTGTGTGTTTTTATTTAAAAACTAGTTGCGATCTGTGAAAATATCGATCCTAATTATGATTAAATCTGGTTTATTTGACCATGTTTTGTTTTCTTGTATATGATAAAGTCGAGCGTAAAGATATTTTTCTCATAATGAGGACAGCTCCTTGAATAGAACGTTGAATATGTCTGCAGCTTTTTGCGCCGTCCACCGAATGATGGTAGCAACAGAGGAAGAGGGTAGGTAGTTGCTCGACAAGGACATTGTCTTCGGCGAAAGCTGCCACGAGGTTTGAGAGGTTGTTGTTTATGATTTTGAACCTCTCTCTGAAGATAATATCGAAATGGATGACTAGAAATTATTCAGAAGAGAGCGCTAATGTAAGCTTTTACTAGACGTTCGCATTTTTTGAGCATTGATTCGAGCAATCTTTTTTTCAAAGACACCCTTTCTTAGAAAGAGGGGGGGCAAAAAAGAAGAGGAATGTATAGATCATGGCAGGGACATATCAAGAATCGTGGAAAGAGCCGTTCCTCTCTCCTCCTCGTTTTGAAGTGACTCGAAGCGCAAAGCGTCTTGCGGAGCTTGCAAAGAGCGCTACGAACTTAAGCGTGTCTGGAGTGGTGACGGAGGAGAGGATTGCCTCAATGCAGTCCCGTGGGGCAGGATTGACCATGCTGTACGGCTTCCAGCGCGTTGATCAGGAGATATTACGTGAGCTCCAGGCGCTAGCAGAGGAGCGTCAGGTGGTGCCGCAGATGCAGGCGTTGTTTGCTGGCAGGAGTGTGAATTTCATTGAGGGCTTTGACAGCGAGCGTCGTGCTGCCTTGCACCCTGCAACACGCGATGTATTTGAACAAGCAATTACCTCTGACCTCTCTGCGCGCCGTGTCGTAGAAGAAGAGCTGCAAAAGCTGCGCACGTTTTTTGGTGAGATAGGAAATAGCTATGACACCATGCTGTTCATCGGTATTGGTGGTTCAGAGCTTGGTCCTCATGCTATCGCTGATGCCTTAACATGCTATAACCTGCCATCGCGAAAGGTTCACTACATCGGCAATATTGATCCTGACGAGATGACGGCAGCTCTTCGTGGCACAGACCTGCGAAAGACACTTGTCGCTATTGTTTCTAAGTCAGGAAGTACGTTAGAGACTGCTACGAACGAAGCCCGTGCTCGCCAGGCGTTTCAGACGGCGGGACTAGATCCAAAGCAGCATTTCATCGCTGTCACATCCCCAAAAACACCGATGGATGACCTTTCTCGATATCGAGCCGTCTTCCATCTCTTTGATTTTGTTGGTGGGAGGTTTTCATCGACATCTGTTGTGGGAGGGGTGCTGATCTGTTTTCTGGCGGGAGCGACAACCTTTTTTGAGTTTCTCGACGGTGCCAATCAGATGGATCGACTGGCACTGAGGCTTGACATTCGGGATAACTTGCCGCTTCTCTTAGCATTGTTGAGCGTATGGAATAGAAATTTCCTTGGGTTTCCTACCGTAGCGGTGATTCCCTATTCGCAAGCCTTGAGGCGCTTTCCTGCTCATCTGCAGCAGTGTGAAATGGAGTCTAACGGCAAGAGCGTCGATCGTTATGGCCGCCGTATCCCGTACCCCACGGCGCCTGTTTTATGGGGAGAGCCGGGGACGAATGCGCAGCATTCGTTTTTTCAGCTGTTGCACCAGGGAACAGACGTCGTTCCGGTGGAGTTTATAGGGTTTAAAGATTCGCAGTATGGCGAAGATTGTATGTACAATGGAACGTCATCTCAGGATAAGCTGCTCTCTAATCTTTTTGCACAGGCCTTGGCCCTTGCGCTAGGTCATGACAATGAAAATCCCAATAAGTATTTTTCTGGGAATAGGCCGTCGACACTCATCCTTGGACAGAAGCTGGATGCAAAGACATTAGGAGCACTTCTTGCTCTCTATGAGAATAAAATTGCCTTTGAGGGGTTTTTATGGGGCATCAACTCGTTTGACCAAGAAGGTGTTCAGCTTGGCAAGGGGCTTGCAGAGCAGCTGATTGCCGTCTGTCGTGCTCGAAGAGAGGGTAGAGAAGATCTGTCGGCATCGGCTGTCGGGCGCAGGTTGTTGGATATTGTAGAGGATATTGGTTCAGCGCATGGCATCGTCCCAAAAAGCAGATAGTGCACGACGAGTATCGAATGACCCTCTGATAGAAGAGTTTATCACTTATATAGGCTCTGAGCGGGGGCTTGCTACCCATACGCAGGCAGCGTACCGCAGAGACTTATATCAGCTCCATGCGTTGTGTGTCGATGAAGGGCGGTCATGGCCTCCTGACGCGGAAGCTGTTGTGGCATCTCTCCATGCATCCCGGCAGTGTGGAAAAAAGACGACTTCACAAGTGCGAGCATTGGTTGCTGCCAAGGTGTTTTTACGCTATCTCTTCAGAGAAAGCTACGTGAAAACTGATCACAGCGCCTTTCTAGAGAGCCCGAAGATATGGCAGACCATCCCTTCTGTTCTCGGGTATCATGATCTAGACCGTCTTCTACAGGCTCCTGACTGCACAACAGATGAGGGGATCCGCGATCGCGCTATCCTCGAACTTCTCTATGGCACTGGTATGCGTGTGTCAGAGCTCTGCTCTTTGTCGATCTACGATGTGTCAGATGATCTTGTGAAGGTTCACGGAAAGGGAGGCAAGGAGCGCCTTGTGCCCATAGGCCGCCAGGCGCTTCTTGCTGTTGATGCCTATCTAAATCAGGTGCGTCAGAAATGTGATAGCACGACAGAGCTGCATCTCTTTGTGACACAGCGTGGCAAGCCCATGGACCGGGTGAGTGTGTGGAAGATGGTGCGCGGGTATGCACAAAAAACAGGGATCGAAAAACGTATTTCTCCCCATACCTTTCGACATACGTATGCGACGCACCTTCTTGACGCAGGCGCTGACTTGCGTGTCATCCAAGAACTACTAGGACATGCTCATATCTCGAGCACAGACCGCTACACGCATGTCTCTTCATCGCAGATCCGCGAGGTATTTCGCACCTTCCACCCACGCTGGAAGCCATCCTAGACACCTGTTGCGCTGTATCATCGTTCTCCGGCTCCATGGATTGCATATTGCTCTCCTTCTGGAAGCAATGACACTCCGAGATGGCCGCCAAGAAAAAATGCTGATGCGGCAAGGGAGATGGGCCATGCTATGGCAGCACCGGCGATAATGACACATCGGATAAAAGGCTGTTGTTGCCCCCAGATGGCAGCAATGCGGTCGAGTGATCCGTGCATGATTCTAGGGTTCATGATAGATACCAGAAAGCCGATGCCAAACACACTTGATTGGGCAGTGAAAAGAATGGCGCCTGCAATGAAGGCGAGTACTGGAAGAGCGGTTTTTTGGATGCGATTAAGTCCATCGATAAATCCTGGGCGACACCGTTCGACAAAATCTTGTGTTGACAGAGCGGCATGGGTCGCCGTATCGACAATGGTTATTGCGAAATCGTGTACGGTAGTAGACGTACATTCCCAAGCATGTTGCATGCACGAAGTGGTCATGGGTGCTATCCTCTGTAAGAAGTTTGGCTGTCATAAAGTCCACAGTGGTGGAAACTTCACATTTCAACAGTCGTCGTTTTTCGACAGTGATAGTGTACGTACCATATCAAGTAAAAGATTCGATTAAGATAAGGTTTTCGGCTAAGGCAAAAACTGATTCTTCAACATGATTTGGTATAAATCCTTCTTAAATGAGCCATAAATAAGGTCGCCCATTGTCGATTCTCTCTCACTATCAAAGAGTTCTTGCGCGCTAAATTATTGACATAGTGTGCATTCTGGATTCCTATGATTATCTATGCAAAAAAAATTTCCTATAAATCAAGAGCGTTTCTCATAGCGTCCTGAGGCATGGGATTTTTTCTTTTCCTCCATTGTCTGTAAACAGCATATTCTGCTCAAAATATACTGTTGACTTTAGCACATGTCGTGCGCCATAAGATCTGCCATTCTTTAACACGAATGGGGTGTGGGTATGAAGCGGTGCCTGTTCTTTCTGATTGTCTTTTGTCAATCACTTGTTGCTGAGGAAGAACAAGATTTCTCCCTTGTCAATCTCACCAAAAGCCCGATCTCTCGAGCCGCTGGCGCTGTCAATATCATCAC
>CAINFV010000212.1 GCA_903848235.1 Chlamydiia bacterium
AATGTGTAAACTCGAGCTAGACGTCTTAACTAAATATTGATCTAACCACAGAAACAGCTCCATTTTTTCCCATTATTACCAACGAGCCGGCTGCCGATCCAGCAAAAGCACCTACAAAAGGTATTGGTATAAGAGCCTGCCCAGCAGCGGCACAGGCAAAAGAAATTCCCATATCAACCGCAGCGGATGTGCCGTTAGAGACGGCTTCGCCGACTGAATTTGAGTGAAGAGCCGCAGAACCTATTGTAAGTACGCTGTTGATAGCGGCAACTCCAGGAATATATTGAGCCGCCTTGGGGGCTACCTCTTTGACGACCCCCTTGATCACCGACCGAGCGACATCTTGGGCCACCTGCTTCGCAACACTTTTAGCTGTTTGACAGACCACTTCTTTGACTGCCTCTCCAGCCTCTTCTCCGCTAATTTTCCCTTCGGCAATACAGTGCGCACCGAAATCTACTACAGCGGCACCTGCGGTAGAGCCGAGGGCATTCGCCGACGAAAGGTGGATTTTTTCGATACGTTTTCCAAGACACCGAGCAGCCGATTTAACGCTCTGTCCAGCAGTTGCGGAGATACTGCCATCGATAATATTTTTAGCGGCGCTATCTGTCTTAGCCGCACATTCTCGTAACACCTTGGCTTTGAGTTTTTGCGATTGTTCTCTGGTCAGTGATTTTTCCTGGCCGTTTTTCATTTTCAGAGAGACGCCTTCACCACCCTGTGAAAGCTTTTTGTCGATAAGATCAGCAATTTTTTGAAGCCGTTTTGCTTCGAGGAATTGCTTTTTCCCAATGAAAAATTGCTCATGCCTTGCGCGAACAACGCTGTCCCCATATTCTTCAACTGTTTTAGCTGCCCGAACGGCTTTTTCCTGGGTACGTTGCAGCTTTCCCTTGGCTTTTCGCAATGCGTCAAGACAACCGCCTTGAGACTCATCGGTAGGGCACGCATCGTCTGTGGCAGCCGCTGCTGCCGCTGCAGGGGACTGTTCTTCCTCAACAGGCGGTTTTTCTTGTTCATCGCGTTGCGTATCCTTGGGCTTTTCAGGGTCAGCGTCAGTCTTTTGCAGTTCTTCCTCGGCAGAAGGTTCCTTCTGTTCTGAGGGCGATTTTTCTATTTTTCGCCCCGACAAGTCAATGGGAGGCTTCTCGCGAACGCGATTTTTCAATTCTTCTAGCTTGCTGGCCAGGCCGGCTCTCGTTTGCTCCAGGGCAACCTTTTGCTCGTGGTTCAGCGTTGCCAATATCGTTTCTTCATCAACTACAGTACCGGGCTTTCGGGCCTCAAAAACTGTGTGAAGAAACTTCTGGCTCACCTTTCTCCACCATTTTTTGTATCTCTTTACGCGCTTCATAGCCCGCTTTTCTTCTTTGCCAGAGCCTGCAATTTTTACATCTATGGCCTTAATCTCAGCCTCAAGAGCTTGGATATCTGCATCGGTTGGGAGCTCGGACAAAGGTGCCGCCGGAGTGGTCGCTTTATTCACTTCGAGCACCACAGCGTCCTTTTCCCCTTCTGTAGAGGGCGTAGCGGGATTGTCCTGCTCGACGTTTTTTGAAGACGCGCCATTTCCAGCAGGGTTGGGCGTGGAAGCAGTTGGGAGCTTCTCTTTATTGCCAGAGGGTGGTTTAGGAGCTCCTCCTGACGCGGCCTTCCCACCCTTTTGGGCGTCTTTGGCTGCTCTAAATCTATTCAAGAGCTCAAGTTCGACAACATAGTTCACAAATGCTTCGGATATTTTGTGTGCGCCGTTACCCGTTTTGGCATTAGCCTGTTCTGCTTGCTGCAGAGTTTCAAACGCCTGATGTACTCTTCCTTTTTGATGGCTCCATTTGATGTCTATCTGGATTCCCGCCAATTTGTCTTCACGATGTTGAACTTTGTTCCGACGGACCTTGAGTTCGTAGTCCATCCGTTCCTTGGGCCAACCATTTTTTTTATAATAGGCACAGAGGTTGGCAAGGCTTCGAAGCTCTGCTTGGCGATCTTCACCTACTAACGTAACTGACAATTTGCCGGTAAACCTTTCAAAATCAGGTGGGCGATCGTCGGGTCTGAAGTCGAAATCTGACGAACGATGGGAATCTTCACTTAGTTGTGGTTTAAGACCGTTTGGAAATCGCGAACCTGTCGCACCCGTTGCAGATGATTGCTGCCGCTGCTTAGAGGGGGCTGGTGTCTGAGAAGCTGCCGGCTGTTTAGGGTCACTTGGGTCTTTCTGGCTATTCGGCAAAAACAAATCAGGGAGTGGTATGTCAGCATAGAGCAATATGTCCAAGCTACTGGAAAGATGCTCGCCTCCCAAACTAGGATTCCCCTTGGGAATATTGAACGGTATACCGTCGGTTGGACCAGAATGTTCACCGAGGGAGGAGAGAGAATCGTTTACCTCTTGTGTAGGGAAAACCAAAGTGGGGATGGGTATGTCGGTCATGAGTAATGCTTCCGCGGTGAATGACCGATTGGCGCCTTCTCTGTTCGTCCTCGACTCTGGTATTAGGCGCGCTACGTTGTCAGCAACGGAAGCTGTGCCTTGAAGGAGGGATGAGAGAAGAGCCTTTGGATTACCACCTACCTTATCCTGTAGAGTGGCGGCAAAAGTGTCGAGTCCCAACATTTTTTGGGTCTCAGGGGGGAGCGTGTGTATTGTGTTCACAATCAGTTCGACAGAAGCCTCCGTTTGGAGCCCTTCACTAATGGCCTCTGCCGGGCGTGCACAGATGTGCAGAGTGTCTCTGAGTCCTTGTGCTATTGCTTGCGCTAGAGCCACATTCGCATAAGAAATTGTTGAAACTCCAATATCGGGAATCGTATGGGATTCTTCACAAAAGCCTTCAAGAAAGAAGTCGACAAATGTTTTTGATTGGTCAGCGGGCGTCACATTTTCAGGTGGGAATTCAATTTTTCTCGGAATTAAGTCATCCGCCTTCGTTAGCAGCGGCCCTACGACAACGTCCGCCGGCCCAATAACTGTCTTTCTCAACGCACCGTTGGCGACGCTATATACTCTTCCTGCGATCTCATCTGAGGCGGCTTCAAGAGGTGTTTTTTCTTTGTCCGCTGCTGAAGAGCCTTTGGCCGCCTCATCTGTGAGTTTTTTGGCTTTGGGGAGAAGATCTCCATATGGATTAGTGCCAATGCCTTGCGTCGCGCTCATAGTCCTCCAGCAGGATAAAATTAAGTAATATTGATTTTACAACCGGTTAATTGCATGGAACTTTCAATATGAAGTCTAGTAATTCGTTTAGAGGAGTAGCGCTTTTACTTTTTAACTGGAGAGGCTTTTACAAAACTCGCGATTGCGATATGCGAAGTGCCGGCGAAGGGCATGGCTTTGATCTCGACGAAACCCATAGTGGTAACTATAGGTGAGGAGAGAGCGACGTTCTGCGAAAGCGGTGTTCAAAAAAACTAAAGTATAGTTAGGCAAGTCTATGGATTTTAATAAAGTTGTTCAAGTATCATGCTGTTCATCACAAAAATAAAACAAACGATTATTATGTTTAATTTTCAATCTCAGATGTCTCCTGGATTTCTTTCAAGAATCGACCAGTCAGTACGCACGGAATTTGAGACCGCTCAAGCTAGGGTTCGGGTGCCGCCCACAGACGCATCTCGCGTAGAAGAGGCTATGGCAACCATTCAAAACTGCTTTTCTGAGAGGACTAGAACAAATCATACGGCCGCTGTGGATCTGTTTTTGCAAAGAGCGCACTCATTTCTGATTTCCTCTTCTAGCGAAACGGCAGAAAGGGAGCAAAGTGTGGCAAGACTTGCGTTGAGCCAGGCAAAACCAATAGAAGAGTGTCGCTCCCCGTTACAAGAAGGACA
Organism: Chlamydiia bacterium; assembly: GCA_903848235.1. Taxonomy (GTDB): domain Bacteria; phylum Chlamydiota; class Chlamydiia; order Chlamydiales; family FEN-1388; genus CAINFV01. The sequence continues at coordinate 3,835 of CAINFV010000212.1, forward strand.
GCGAACAGCGGCAGCCGAAAGTCCGCAGCGGTCAAAACAGCTGGCCGAAGGCGAGTCGGTAGACTCGCCACCGAAATTGCCGCAACCGCTGTCTCCCTATCTTTCTATTTGTCTAAAGATTTTCGCTTCTTCAGTCACGGGCACTGTGCTTCGTCGAGAAGAGGTGGCAATGCATTGTGACAATCGGCTTCGAGCTCTTGGGGAATGGTGCTCTGCATACAGACGGAAAGAGCTTCTAAAAAGTCGATGTGCAGAAGAAGTTGATCTCGAAGTTCAACAGTTTGAACAAGAAGCTCGAGCCAGAATTACTGAGGAGAGGGCAAAAAACGAAGAAATTTGTGATAGGTTTGAACATATCCGGCCTACTATCGCAAGGCTGATGGGCAAGCCTACTATCGGCCCGGTGACACTAGAAATTATGCAAAAAATGCTCTGGGTACAGCCATGGCTCATGTTGATTCAACAGACTCGAAATACGCCACGGCTTTTTGGCGACTTTTTCTCGCAAATTGGCAAAATGCCGTTGCTTCAGCCGCTTTGGCAAGATCTTATCGGCCCTCTCCTAGTCCATGCTGGGTCGCAAAGCTTCGAGATCGGCCTTGATGCTCTTGTGGAATTTGTTCAAGGACATAATCAAGCGGGAAACGGCGGAGCCACAGGGCAATTTTTTAGAGCTTTGGAGGTATCTTCATTGCCAAATGAGATACGGCTGCAACTATTGCAAGGTGCGGCACGTTTAGATTCGGAATTGCGTAAGCCCCTTTATGGAATTCTCTCGCCAGAGGCCGATCGCATTCTTAGTCAGCTGGATAGGCCAACCGCACAGGCCCTCTTCGGAATTGGATCGTCCGCGCAAAAAATCCCCCCTCACCTGGTCTCGTGTATTCTGGAGGACACTGCTCAGCTTCTGGGGTATATAACCAAAAATGCAGGGCTGCAATTGGCGCCCGAAGCGATTTCAATAATTGCTCTTGCCGCCGCTGAGTGTGCAAAACTCCAAATATTGTGCACTGGTTTTGTATCTGTCTTCCTTGCAATGAGCTGTCTTCCAAACGAGGAGTTGTCTTCGTGTCTGAGACAGATAGCCGAAGGGCCGAGCCCAGCTCGTCTTCTATTACTCAGGATATTGAGCAGCTCTGATGAGCGCTTCCAGAGAGTAAAAACGCTCTTCCAAAAGTTCTCTCCTATGAAAGGCCCCTTGGAATCTGACGATCTTTTTCTTTGTACTGAAGTACAAAGCCGGAGTATTTCTGAGTTAGACGATCTCCTCTTTTGCCTTCAGAAAAAATTTTTTAAAGAGAAATATCCCCTCGCGAGCGGGCTCAGGATGGATAAACAATGCCTGAATTTCCTTCGGAGAACATATCGGCCAACATTAAATGAGGAAAAATCATTAGCGTGGCTCCTCGATCTCTATGACCTCTTCAAACGTCCAGATGCCATGTTTCCCACCACGTATGAAAGCGCCATTTTCATGATTTTTTCATCACTGACCGGTGAAGAGAAAGCGATATATGCTCGTCGAGCACACAAACTTAATTCACTGGAGTATTTTTGTGCTCTCGAAGGAAGCGAGCATTTTGAGCCAGCGATCTCTTCAGTTTTATTATCAGAAGTGCCAACTGAGCCTCTTATACGATTTCTTTCCTCAAAGCCATTTCCAGAAATGGCCTTGTGGTTGCGGGAAAAAATTTCGGTGATGGGAGTTCACCTGCCTCGATGTGCAACAATGACTCCGGCGCAATTGCGAGCTATGCTGTTGAGATTTCCCTCCTCGGACTCTCATTTACCTCGTAAGCCATTGTTGGAGGTGCTGGGACTGCGCGATGAAGAGGCGCAAGCGCTCTGCCATATTGAAGAAAAGCCATTGACTGCAGAGCTAACAGAGTTTCATACGCAGCTTCAGAATAAGATCAATCCCTACGATCCCCATTCCCTCTTACACTACATGTTGCAACTCAACAGCAGTATTTTGGGTGCTACCATGGATTTATTAGTGAATGCTCGTGTTGAGATCCTTTGCGGCGGGAGGGTTTTCTTAACATGGGGTAACGTTCCTGCAACATCATCTCCATGTGTATCTCAGGATGATATTTCACTTCACGCGCGCTATAATGGCCAGTCTATTATCGCTCACCTTAGAGGGCTTTTTAATGACCCTGGCTTTGGCGTCAGTGCGTACATGTTGCGAGAGCGGCTCTTTGCTCTGAAACAAATGCATCCTGTGGACTACGCGCGATTAGGGGCTGAAGAATGTCTTTTAGCATCCGCGAATTTGTATTCACAAGAGGCCAAAGAGCTCTTTTTTGAGCTGCATCGTATCGCGGGGCATATAGAAGAAAAGTACCCTTCTCTCTTTGTACAACTTGTTGACTATCCAGCTCCTGTCGAAGATTATGGTGTGGACGGCTCTATCAGAACCTTCCATGAGTTCTTGGTCTCTATCCATAGACATTGTATTGCCTATCATCGAGAACATCATGATTTCGTATACGATGGAGATAGAGCTTCCCATAATCACGGTCTGACCCTCCTCTCCCTTTTGAAGGTGATGCGATGTGCTGGGATTGATCGAGTAGGCGACGTGGTGCGAGTCTCTTTCTCTCCTACTATTCATTACCAACTGAAGAGTCTGCGGCGAGAAGAGGTCCAAATCCTTCCGGAGGATAATCCTGGGGTAGACGCTCTTTCAGAAGTAGCAACCGATTATCCCACCCACACTCTTACTGCGTTTACTCCGCGTGAGATAACGCCGGAAAACTTTATCGCCGCTACACGAGTGATTCAGGCTTTGCCAGAAGAGCGATTTACAGCCTTGATTCGTTCCTGCTTTGACCCTAGATTCTTGTCTGAGAATCTTGAATATGCAACTCTCAGGCAAGGGTTTGAAGCCTGGAAACAATGCTGGCCGTCAGGCGTTGATATTTCAGAATGCTCACATGTGCTCGTCACCTTAGCCGAACAGTATATCGGGCCGATCAACGTAGGCGCGACTACTATTCGTCCCAATGGAAGATATCATCTGAACCAGGATCTCAATGCTTTTGCTTTGCAAGAGCAAGTACCGGATTTTCTCAAAAGCCAAGGGAATTTCGCGAGTGCTCTGTGCGCCTCTTTTATTCCTCTAGATCCGTATCTTCACGATGGCGACTGCAGTGTCAATTCATTCCTCCTTGGGCTTGCGCGAACTCCAGGAGAACGAAGTGCCTACCTTCAGGAAAGCGAAATGTTGGATAGAGACGTTCGTGAATTTCGACACGATCTCGTTGAGTGGGCACAAAATCACCGGCAGGTACTCGATGAGAAATTCGGGGTATCAGAGATTGACGATTTTATTCAGTCGTATTCTCTTAGAGACGAAGGGGGGCCTTTGTCATGGAGCGGGCCTGAAGCGTGGTGGATAGCCGCTCAAGTCTACCGTAGAAAAATCATGGTCTATAACTGCGATCGTACGGGCAACGTATTTTCATTGGACGAACACTGTGCGATAAATCCAACGGCTGTCTTTGGGCTTGATGATGGGACTTTTGATGAAGAGCCTATTCATTTAGCAAATTGGTCCGTTCACTATTGTTTCTTGCAGCCAAGATTGAGGGCAGAGGCCCCGCCTCTCGCGATTTCCCCTCACTAGCTTGTAACTGGAGTTTGTCCAAGCAGAACAAATAAATATTTTTTTATAGGCATAGAGATGAGATTTTTAATTTTCCTTTGTTTGTTTTTGACGTGTTCTCACGGTTATTCGGAAGAACCGAATGAAGATATAGATAGCTTTCGTAATTCATTTCCACATCAGTATATTGAAACTGCCAAGATGATCAGGTTTAGAGAGGATGCTAAAATCGTTTTTGTTCAAGACAAGGATTTTTTTATCTCCTGCGATGAAGGCAAGTCTATTGAATCCAGCCAAAATTCTTGTATTCCATACAAGAGCATTCGAATAGCAATCCATCTTCCTAAACTTGAAGATAAAAAAACGTATATTTTGTACTGCCCAAATGTCGGAAGTCCTTCCCATCCAGAGCTTTACCTGGAAGTAATAAAAGACGGAAACGACATCTTCTATTTTAATGCAGATTGTATTGCTGATACAGTTTCGCTGAACAAGGCAAAATTATTGACAATAGATGTAAATCCTGGATTTTGCTCTGACTGGTATCTTATTTCTTCTGAGCCCGACAACATAGTACATACCTCCTTCGCGTATAAACCCATTATAGTCTCTTTAGCTACCGGGGAAACTGTTCAAATCCACAAAAAGGAGCCAGGAGGAAATATGGCGGAGATTTTTCTAACGAATTTTCCCAAAAATACGAAGGTGTCGATTGAATCAACCTCAAGTCCGAAACATATTTTTGAAACGGACGACCAGGGGTATTCGGTAGGAATCCATCTTCCCTCCCAACATCAAGACAAAACAAAAGGTGTTGATCTCATTAAAATACTATGGGATGACCGTTGTTTAGAAACTTCAGTGGATTGGGATAAGTCAACGCTAGATGTCGAAAGGGTACAGCCTGTTTCGAGGTTGTGGACCGCGTTTGGTTTTTAAAACCAAGTCTTAGGGACTGTGCAATAATAACATACGCAAATTGGGTGAGCGGGGTCGTCGAGATGTCGAGGATCGTAACGAGCCCCATAGCGTGCTATGGGTGAGGAACGATCCATCGGCAGATCGATGGCCACACGCTCACCCAACTTGCGTATGTTATTATTGCACAGTCCCTTACGTTCTGAGCGTTGCCAGATTGTGCAAAGTAGAGATACTGTAATCGTCTAAAGAGGCAACGCTCCAAAAGAAATCTACAGAGGCTCTGTCTGCACAAACGCTACGACGCGCCTTTTTTTTCCATTTTTCTATTCTAACTCTAGGCCGAAAGAGGTATATATCTCTTCTTGTTCATGAATCGGATTTCACGCTTAAAAAAAACGGTGACTTCTATGTGTGGGATTTTTGCTTACGTTGGAACAAGAAATGGCATTCGCCTGGCATTAGACTGCCTGAAGAAAATGGAATACCGAGGCTATGACTCTGCAGGCCTTGCCTACATCGCCGATGGCAATCTGATAACGCATAAGGCAGTGGGCAAGCTGAGAAACCTCGAGAAGATGATCGACGATCAGACAGCGCAGTGTGTGATTGCCCACACACGATGGGCAACACATGGCAAGGTGACAACAGAAAATGCCCACCCCATACTCGATGCGACACAGTCCGTAGCTGTCATCCATAACGGTGTCATCGAAAACTTCCAGCAGCTACGCCATGAGCTAGAACGCGAGGGCATCACCTTCCGCACAGAGACAGACACCGAAGTCATCGCCAACCTCATCGCCATCCTCTACAAGGGGGATCTTCTTCAAGCAGTTCAAGAGATGGTGCCACTGATAAAAGGGGCATGGGCGATAGCTGTCATCCATAAGAATCACCCAGACGAATGTATCGTTGCTAAGAATAGCAGTCCTCTCGTCATTGGCATTGGCGTAGGAGAGACATTTGCAGCATCAGAGCCTAACGCCCTTATCCACCACACACGAGAAGTGATATACCTCAGCGAGGGTGAGCTGGCACGAATCAAAGCAAATAGCGTAGAGCTGTTTGACGAGGCACGTCTTCCGATCACCAAGCAGACGGAGCAGCTCAAGCATAGTGCAGAAGAGATGTCGAAAGGGGATTTTGCTCATTATACCCTCAAAGAGATCTATGACCAGCCGCAGGCAGTACGCAATGCCATGCTATCACGCTTCTTCGAAGACTACGGCACAGTGGCGATGGATGAGATTTCTATATCCGCAGCAGCACTCCTCGCTGTCAAACGCGTTGTCATCGTCGCCTGCGGCACATCACTTCACGCTGGGCTTGTCGCTGGCTATATGCTCGAAGAGATAGCGCGCATCCCCACCTCTGTGGAGATATCATCGGAATTTCGCTACCGTAACCCCATAGTAGAAGATGGCACGCTGGTGCTTGCCATAAGCCAGTCTGGAGAGACGGCGGACACCCTTGCTGCGGTCCGTGAGCTGAAGGCAAAAGGTGCTACCATCATCGCCATATGTAACGTACAGGGGTCTACCCTCACACGCGACGCAGACTCCACGCTCTTCCTCCGCGCAGGGACGGAAGTCGGCGTCTGCTCGACGAAAGCATTTACCTCCCAGCTTACTGTCCTCACGCTATTCACCATTATGATGGCGCGCCTCAGGCATATGAGTAAGGCAGAAGGACAGGAGTTCCTCTCCGCCCTCAAAGAGATACCGGAGCAAATACAGCAGGTCCTCGCCATTGCCCCTCATATAGAAAAGCTCGCCGACAAATACGCTTCTGCCAATGACTTCTACTTTATAGGGCGCCGTTATATGTACCCCACATGCCTCGAAGGGGCTCTGAAGCTCAAAGAGATAGCCTACATCAACGCCTGCGGCTATGCAGCAGGGGAGATGAAGCATGGCCCTATCGCACTTCTCAACGAAAAATGCCCTACCTTCGCCCTATGTGCGGATACCCTTACCTATGACAAGGTTGTCAGCAACGTCATGGAGTCAAAAGCACGCCATAGCCCGGTCATCTGCTTGACATTTGCAGGAGACACTCGCCTGACAAAAATCGCTGATGACATCATAGAAATCCCTATGACACGTGATGAGCTAGCGCCTATCACCGCAGCTGTTGCCTGTCAGCTGTTTGCCTACTACTGCGCTAAAAAGCGCGGCGCGGACATCGACCAGCCGCGAAACCTCGCCAAGTCCGTCACCGTGGAGTAAAGAAGGCTTGAAGACGCGTCATCAACGTCTGAATTATGGTCACTTTTTCAAAAAAGTATTTTTCTATTAAGTATTTTTACTCAATGCGTTGAGTAAAATCAAGAGTTGTCGTCATGTGGGCTGCAAACTCAGAGTACAGAGGCTTTTGCAAAACGAGCGATTGCGATATGCGAAGTGCTGGCGACGAAGGGAGAGATAAACTCTCTATTCTAGCCGCCGCGAGCGTAGCGCTGATCCTTACCCATAAGTCACAAATTGACTAGTCGGAGCTTACAAGTTAGGTGGTATCAGATAATGCGAAGTTCCTCGTCACAGGTGCGTGAATGGGTTTAGCGGTTTTACTAGTAGGTAATACACCAAACCAATCCAAACACATGTGAGAGGAAGATCTCGTTAGATGATTCTCCATAATTTGTAACCTTCGGCTGGCGCCAAACAACATGTTTTGCAATCCTGGTTAGGAATATTTGAACCACTGAGATCACCGAGAACACAGAGAGAAATTATAGTCTCATGCGTCGTAATCCATCCTTCAGCATGGTCACATTGAAATTGATAAGCAGCTCTCGTTTGTAATCAGACATCTTTAAATACGACAACAATTGAGCTTCGTGAA
>CAINFV010000213.1 GCA_903848235.1 Chlamydiia bacterium
AGACGGGGGGAATTACATAGAGTCTGTAATAACCAGAAAAGAATTAAGTTTACTACAGGAGAAGAAACCAATTGATGGGATATTTGAAATTGGGGATCAAGTGTACAGCATGGGGATAAGGACAATAACACAGGAGGAAGAAAGTGCCACTAAAACAGGGAAAAAGCAGAAAAATAATCAGTAGGAACATTAGTGAGATGGTCAAGGCCGGCCATCCACAGGATCAGGCAGTAGCGGCTGCCCTGTCAAATGCTAAGAGCGGGAAGAAACAAAAGGGGAAGAAATGAAAAGAACATCAGATATTAAAGGGGTAGTGAAGAGGCAGAGGATGTACTCAACCCTGGCTCGAAGGGAAGGGCAATACGCCTTGAAGAAGGAGAAGGAAGAGGAAGGAGAAGGGGCTCCAGAGATGGCAAAGGATAGCTCGAGAGAGGCAAAGATAGCGTTTGTCTTTGCTAAGAAGAGGAAGGAAATAGCAAACAATGAAGAAAAAAAACTTAGAAAACCATTAAAGAAGAGAGTGAAGAAATGACATACAATTCAGGGACATCGAATGAAAGACCTCAGCAATCTATTGAAAAATCAGCTGGATTTGGCAGCTGGAGCCTTAAAGAGCAGGCAGAGTGCCAGAAGAAAATGGCTGTCTCTCTTGAAAACATTGATGCTTCCCTCCGAAGAATAGCTTCATCAATACTATCTAACCAAAAAAAAGTTGATGTAAGTGGAAATGTCCCCCCCCAGGTGACAGACGAGATCCCTTTCTAGACGAGGAGCTAGAGGAGGTTTTTGTTGAGACTTCAAGGAATAGTGGAATAGATTTTTTTGCAAAATTAGCTAATGAAATAGATAAGGAAGGAGAAAGACAGGAAATGGCAATAGAAAGTGTTGAGAAAAAATATATGTATGTGTGGGCGTCGACAGATGATAAGGGGGGAGGGGCTACATTTGTAAGGATTGATAAGATTTTTGATATGAAGGTGCATGAGGGGATTGATAGATATGAGGATTTGAAATGGAAACAAACACAATTTGACTTGGAAGAACCCCCTAAACTTTGCCAGGAAGGGGTAAAGATAGAGCAGAAAGAGAGCGAAATTGATGAGAAATCGACAAATCTAAAAGAAAAACGCACAAGGGGGAATAATCTTACTGGTGGCCTGGGGACAAAATGTTTTAGAAAGTATGAAAAATTTTTTAAAGACAAGCTTGTTTTAGATGCTAGATCTTCTATTAATATGGAAGAGATTTCAAACGCTTGGATAACGTGGAATTCAATACCGGAAAACAGGGGCATTTGTCTGTCAAGAGTGAGTTCTAAAGGTTGCTCGCGAACATTGGTCAACGTCGTTAATCGCCTACATCCTAACGCTCTCCACAGGACATACATGACAAGTAAGCATAGTACAAAATCTTATAAAGTTCAGTATTACGGCATGAGACTTAAGACCAAAGAGGAACTTGATCAATGAAATTATTCAATAGATTTAAGAAAAAGACTAAAGAGCCAGAAGAGGCTTCACAAGACGAGATTGATAGGGCGGAAGAGGAGTTTGGATATGAGGAGTCAGTTTCTAAGACAACATTGAAAATCCCCCTTCCACCTAAGAAAGCCTGCTGGGTTATCTCGTATAGACTAGGGACGTCAGAGGAGAAAGAGGTCGTGAAGAAGACCTGCCAGTATAGGACAGGGAGATGCTATAGACACTGTTCTAACAAGGCTCTTCATACCTTCCATGGAATGGTCTCTCTTTTCATAAAATCTAGGCTTCTTCTTAGGAAAGATGCAGCTACAGAGAGTCAGGCTATATATGACGAGTATGTGGAGTGGTGCGAAAAAAGTGGGGAGGAGATCCCAGTAAAAGATAAGGGCCATTTTTTTGCAGAGTTTAACCATACATTGAGAGATAGAATCAGTAAGTCAAGTGTATACAGGGGAACTCTTGATGGGAGGATGTGCTATAGAGGTGTGGCCCTGAAAAGTTGCTACTTTGAGAAAATCTGATGGAAGACGACCTGTCGGCAAAACAGTTGGAGTCTTTGAGGGACTCCAACGCTAGGATTAACATCTGGGAAGGGGCAGTTAGGTCAGGGAAAACTTATGTGAGTCTCTGGCGATGGCTCAAGGAACTCACCTATGGCGATCCTGGCGAGTATTGTGTCATCACTAGGACATATGACACCTTCAAGAGAAATATCTTGCCACAGCTCACTAGAATGATAGGGGTGGATGTTAGGTATTACTCAGGGAAGAGGGAGATGGTCATTTTCAATAAAGTTATTCACATCGTTGGGGCAGATGATGAAAGATCAGAAAGCAAAATTCGGGGGAGCACCTTCCAGGGAGCATATGTTGACGAAACCTCAATCATCCCCGAGAGCGTGTTTAGAATGCTCATCTCTCGCTGTTGCATGGCTGGAGCCAGAATTTTCTCAACAACTAATCCAGATTCCCCCTATCACTGGCTCAAGAAGGATTTCTTGACAGACAACCCAGACGTCAAGAGCTGGAAATTCACTCTAGACGACAACCCCAAACTAACCAATGATGAGAAGGAGTACTTAAGAAGGCAGTATAAGGGGATTTGGTTTCAAAGATTTATTGAAGGCAGGTGGGTACAGGCAGAAGGAGCTATATACGACTTTTTTGACGATGATCTCCATGTCATCAATTTCCCTCCTGGAGGGGCAGAGTATTATATTGTCGGGGTC
>CAINFV010000214.1 GCA_903848235.1 Chlamydiia bacterium
CGGCTTAACGGCGCTGTATAGCCTATGACATGGCATCCGCTACGCCCTCTAGGATAGAATCTCTTCGGAGCTCTTTCGACAACAAGCCCTGGCCAGTCCTTCGCCGCCATGTTCAGCTGATAATACTGCCGCTCTGTAAGCCCTGTCTTCACAACGACAGGCGTCGTCTGAGAAAAAACCGCATAGGAGTATATAGTATCTTCAATATGAATCGGATCGACGTCGATAGCACTCCCTAACATCTTCGAGAGAGCATGTACATACTCCTTCCGAAGAAATCGCTTCTGCCCATTGTCAACAATCTTACGAGGAATCTCCTGAATCGCAGGCCAGAGGATGCCAACGCGATATTCAATCGTATTGGCCGCCAAAACGACATGAAACCGATCGCGAATTGTCCCTCGCATCGCAGGCTCGACAACTAGATGCCTGCGTATACGAGCTGCCTCTTGAGAGCGTGTCTCATGTTGTACTACAGCCAGATACCAAATGCGCAAACCAATAATCAACAATCCCACGAGAACGACATACAATATCTGATTTGCCCTATGGGGAATCGATGCAAAGGCCTCTACTCGCTTTCGGTCCATGTACGTCCACGGTCAAATGAAAAAAATGTTGTGCTCGAAAACATAACGCTATGGCAGTAGCGTCATTGATAGAGCGGTTTTTGACAAGCCTCAATCGTGAAAAAGCCGCTAGCTCGACTTTGCACAATTTTTGGACCCATATTCGAGGGAGAAGCAAACCACTGTTGACGCCATTGAGTAGCAACTCAAATGGGTAATATGGTATACAAAAAACCAATTCCCTCCTGAGAGGGAAAAAATTTCTATCAAGCCGGCATTCTGTGAGGTCTCATGGGCGGAGAGGTGTTTTCTCTCTTTGACATTCCCATCCAACGTCTTGGCTTTTCAGAGAGCCTCCATGCTGTGCTCAATGCAAGTCAAGAGACAGCGGTACGAGTGTTCTTTGTCAATGCATACTCTCTTGTCCTATCTCAGGAAGACCGAGGGTTTAAACGGTGCTTACAGCTTGCTGAATTTTGCTTCAGTGAAGGTGGCGCCATCAATATCGCCAGCCGCTTTCTCAACGAGCCTTCTCTGCCTTCTAACATCGACAGCACGGAGTGGGTGCCAGCACTCTTTGATCTCATAGAACAGGACCCTCATCAAGAGAAGGTCTCTCTTTTTTGCCTCGGCGGAAGACGAAATTCCGTCGACACGCTCTGCGCGGAAGTCACGACGCGGTGGCCGAAGATCAAGCTGCTAGGCCACTTCCACCAAGACTATGACGCAGAAGAAGAGGATGGCATTGTCGCCATCATCGAGGAAGAACGACCCCAAATCGTGCTCCTTGGCATGGAAACGCGACATGAAGAGCAGTTTATATGCCGCCATTGGCACCGATTGAAGAATAGCGGAGTAAAAATAGCTATTGCCGGAGGGCAGGCCGTTGACGCCATTGCTGGCACCATACCAATGACACCGCGTCTTGCGCAAGCTATCCATCTTGAATGGCTGCTTCAAATGCTCTTAGATCCACGGAGATTTTATTCCCGTTATCTCCGAGGAGGGCCATACTTTGCCTGGTACCTCATGAAGCAAAAAGGGTTGAAAGAGCGAAAATAACAATGTCCACAACTGCAGACAGAGCGATTATAGCAAGTGTTCATAAAAACGGTTGCTTCTCGCGCCCCGAAGAATCGTCAGAAACCTATCTTCACACATCGTCATTGTGGGCACAGCCCGACAGCGATGACGAGTGGGAATATCCACTGACTGTGAAGAAAGTTTTTTCTGAACATTTTGATGTCGACCTTCAGAAAATCCCTGTAGAAATATCCCCAAAAGGGTTGATGCCGTGGGAGCTGGCCTGTTGCTGGATAGATCAAGATGGCCGAGGCACAATCCAAATTCGGCCAAATGAACGGTCTCAAAAATTCGTGCAGAATGAAGCCATCCTCACCCATGAGGCGGTACATGCTGTCAGAGGCCGGCTCTTCTCATCGATATTCGAAGAACACTGCGCCTATGCTGCATGCCATGAAGTTTTCCCCCAATCCTTCCCTTTCTGGAGAGCCTTTTTAGGGCCGCTCTTCACATCTCCAAAAGAAGTCATTACCCTCTTGATTCTCGTCTGGGGAACATGGGGCATCCCTATGTTTTTTGACTGGGATGTGTCCTATGTACTACTGTTGACTCTTTCTTTTTCCTATCTCCTCTACCCTTTCACGCGCCTCATTTCGCGATGGAAAGTATGGAAATCTGCCATCAAAAATATTGCCGATGAATGGCCAAGCAAAGAGTGGAAGCTGATGATCCGGCTGTCAGACCAAGAGATAGAATGGCTATCACATCTGAAAAAGGGCGATGTCAGAGAAGCCATTCACGAAAAGGCACGCCATGAATGGCGGTGGGAGTATTTCCTCGAAGACATCCTCGATTAGAGACTGCAAAAGAAATACGTCAGACGATACTGATATCGAAACCGTGCAGCAATCCAACAACCTCTGGAAGAGAAAACTTTGCTTTCTTGATTTTGTTTGCGCAAGGGTCGATAGAATAGTTCGTTGCGCTGGAAAAGTCCGCTTTGCATAGATCGCAATTCTGAAACGTCGTCCCTGGGAGCTCAGTGCCGCTAAAATGAGCGCCAGTAAGGCAGGTGTTTGTGAAATAGCATTCCTTGATCTTACTTCCACTAAAGTTCACATTTTTCATATTTAGACCCGAAAAATTGCAGTACTGTAGCAGGCAATTTTCGAAGTTAGCTGAAAAAAAATGTTTTGTACACTTAAAGAATTCCACACCGATAATCTTACAGTCTAAAAACTGTACGTTCTGAATACGACAACCATCGAAGGCAACAAGGCTAAGATTGCAGCCTGCAAAAATGCAGGAACACACATGTGCATTTTGAAAGAGAGTCTTCGACAGGTTACAGCTATGAAAGGAACAGTCGGAGAAACAATGATCGTTCAGCGAGATTTCTGAAAAGTTCTCAGCGTTGAAGACCCTCCCGTCATTGTCCAGCTCAACGGACAAAGTCGTTCGAGAGGCTTC
>CAINFV010000215.1 GCA_903848235.1 Chlamydiia bacterium
TGGGATATAAAAGACAATGACGAACACTCCTTCATGGCTCAAGCCTGTAAAGTTACCTACAGATCAAGATTTCGATAGACCTTCCTGGCTCAAACCTGTAAATCTGCCTACAGATCAAAAGCCTGAAGAGGAGGGGGGCTTGAAGTCAGCTGCCCGCTATGGTATGCAAATAGCCAAGGCTGCGCCTTTAGCCATTCCTGGAGTCGCTCGTGGAAATTTTGCTTTATCTCTCATGACAGGAGGAAAACTTAACGAAGAGGAGATCCCAGAAGAATATCAGAGGCCACCATTGGGCCAAGTTGGAGAAGTCCAAGAATCTCCAATTAATCAACAAAAGCCTCCTTCTGAGCAATTTGGTAACCCATTGGGCGATCTTTATCAACATATTGAAAAGGAAACTGGTCTTCCCCTATCTGCTAAAACACAAGGTCAAAAAACTGTTGGAATAGCCTCTGATGCAGTTGCTATGGCTCCTGGGTCACTACCATATAGAAGTTTAATCGGAATAGAGGCTGCCTCTATTTATTCAGCAGCGAAGGAGATGGGCATCCCTGATGATGTCGCAGCTAATCTCGCAACAGTTGCCTCACAAATTACTGCTAGGACAGGACTTGAAAAAGAGGCTGCTAGATTATTAGAAGGCAAAAAGACATCCCCTTCTCAGAAAAATTCTACACCACAGGCTCAAAAAACTATTACTGGCCCAAAAGATATTGAGGTTACTGGGACTGATGTGACTTCCAAACAAACAAATAAAAGCAAACTTCCCCCGTCTCCACCTGTTACTGAATCTCAAGTCGAGTTTCCAGAGGGATTTGAGGGTGTCCCCTCTGCCAAAATAGGCCAGATGGTCAAGCAAAGGATACCAGAAGCTACGCCTCCATCAATGAAGTTAATTACCCCTTCCTCACCAGAACTACCCCCTGAAGTCCAGTCTCCTCAACTGCCAAAAACTCCAGAATTCCAACCTCCTGAATTATCAAAAATTCCAGAGTTTCAATCTCTCCAGCCACTTCCTCCTAAGCCAGAGAAAAAACTCCCTCCAGTTGTCCAAGAGGCGACTTTTGACTCTAGCCATGAACCCGTCACTCTTAATGGAACCATTGGGAATATGTTTTCTACTCATCCAGTAAAGAGCCCTACAGAGGGTGGGTCAATGGTTGTTAAGTCTATTGACCAGGGGACGAACAAACTTTGGAAAGAGGTTAATGATAATTATGATATAGCAAAGTATTTATATAAAGGAAAGAAGAGTATATACCCTAAGTTAATCGAATCTTTAGTTAAAGATATAGAGTCTTTATCTGAAAGATCTATGGCATCATTGGCTAATTCTGAAAGAAAGCTATTAAGAAGATCAAAAGGCATATTATCAAATATTGCTATATTAGCTCCTGAAGACTACAAGGGATTTACTGTACAAGGATATGTGCCAAGACAATATGCTGTTTCTAATCTCATCAATACAAGGAAGTCTAATAATGATGATATAAATTTTGACTGGGAACAAGGGGACAAATCTGGAAGGTTGAAACCTTTGTCTGAGGCATTGGAATTAGCTATAGAATCAGCAGGTGGGACGAAAGAAGCTCTGGCAGCTTATAAAAAAGCTAATGATTTTTACAGAACTCGATGGGCTGAAGTCTATTTAAATGATAAAATTGCCCCATACAGAGATAATAGTAAGAATGAGAATACTACAAAACTATTTAATAATGCTACTAAAGATATTGATACATACTTAGCATTAAAAAAAGCTCTTACTTCTCAAGAGAATAAAGATGGCCCTGTTGTTTTATCAATAATAAAGAGGCATTTAGTACAAGACAGACTTCAAAGGATAATAGAAAAACCAGAAAATGTGAATTCTATTGATTATAACAATCTCATGAGTGAGCTCGATCCAATTTTGACCCCTCAAGAAAAATCCAACATTGATGAGATTTTTAAAAATATAGTCGCCCAACGGTCAGCAGAGGTTGCGAGAGTAGCGAGGGAGACTGAATATGCGAAGCAAGAAATTGAGAGACAGAAGCAGGTAGAAATAGAGTATGGGCAAAAAGTTAAAGAAAGGAATGCGATAGAAACATCTCAAAATAAACAGATAGCAGATGTAAACAGGGCTAGAAATAAACAGATAGCAGAGGCAAACAGGGCTAGAAAGGAACAATTGAAAGAGCATAATAGAATCGTAAGCGCGATGCAGACGGAGACACAAAAGAAACAGAAAGATTATAAAAATGAGATACTAAAGAGGCAGAAAGATTATGAAGATGAGATAGTTAATAGACAGAAACTATTAGAAAAAAGGGCAAAAAATTGGAAGGCAGGTAATGCCCAGATTGAAAAGATCAGGAACATGTCTGATGTAGAGGTCTCCAACTATATGGACTCAGAGGAGGGTCTAAAGACAGTTGGCGCAATCATGACAAAATCCAAGAGAGGTCTTCGTGACTTTGAGATTGTAGGAAGGGCAAAAGGCGCTCAAATGTTATTTAGTGGAAAAGGCCATGCCGACCCTGAAGACATACTAAAAATTATTGATAATATTGATAAGAGGAGATACCTAGAATTATGTATTGGGGGGAAAGAAGTTGCCAGGATTCAAAAAGAAGCTAAGTTGGCTCTTAAGATAAGGGAGTTGTTAAAACTTCGACATCTTAAAGAATCTGAATTCACCATGCCTATAAACTGGAAAGAAAATCTAAAAGATCCAGAAGCAGTATTAAAATTTGCAAAAGGACTTCTTACTAAAGAAGGTTTTGCAAAAACAATATCTAAGATATTAAAGACTAATTTCAATAATTCAGATGTACTCGAAGCCCTGAAATCTATTGACGAAGAGTTGATGAAGGCGTCAAAGAGTAAATAGAATTACTCATTTTGGCTCTGGCTCCTTCTTCCCATTCGCCTCATCCATTATCTGCTGAATTATATTTGCCTGTTCTTTCTGGGTTATGAAGAATGACTCGTCTTCTCTATCATGGCTCACTGCGTAGAGGTCTCCAAAAGATGGAGATCTCGGTATCGATGAAGTTGGTTCCATTTTTTCCTCTATTTAACTTGTCTATGTTTTTCTTCGATCGAGCACAACTTATCATGGAAATCCCTCATCTCTTTCGAGGCGTCTTCCCTGATAGCGTACAACTTCCCATGAAAATCGCTCATTTCTTTGGCGATAGCATCAATCTTCTTATCTGTATGCAGGTACAACGCTATAGTTATCCCAATGCTAGTGACAATCATGGCCAGATTTGCCCCTATTACAGTCAGAATCTGAGCCCATTGCACATCTATATTCACGAACTATTTCTCTATTTAATTTGCTTGTATTTTTCTTCCAGAGCACAAAGTCTTCCATGGAAATCTTTAATTTCATCTTTGATTGACA
>CAINFV010000216.1 GCA_903848235.1 Chlamydiia bacterium
GAACGCAAATAAGCGAGCCATGAAGGTGATATCCTTATTTCATATGCTCATTATTATTTCTGATCAATTTCGTTTATAGTTATAATCAAACATAACATGCTTATAGAAAATATTATTTTATTACTAAAACAAGGATGTTTTATGTCATTTCAGGCTTTAGATAACCTGCCCCCTCTCGGTGGTGCTTTCTCACCACTGGCTGCCGCAGATGTTTCTGACGACAGTAGTGATAGGGCCTTACTGAAAGATACCACAGACGCCATTGTCCAAGAGCTTTGTAGGAAAGCGCTGATGCAAAAAGATGCTGCTTCGCTGGTTGCCATTGGGGATATATACGCAAAGGGCGCAGGGGCGTTGCCGCCCCCGCTGTAGGAGAACACAGCTTATTGTTGACTTGGTAGAAAATCCTTGAGCCTTGGAAGTTGTTCTAGCAATTGAGGTTCCCATGCTAAATTTTCCCGATACTCAGGATTTTTTTCCAAAAAAGCGCCTAGCCTTTGTATGTAGAGATTGATCCATCTCTGGGCGGCCGATTCGCATCCCTCTTCTTCGTCGTCTCGTTCACTTTCCGAAGCTGACGAAGGCTCACTCTCCGAATCTGATGAAGAGGCCTCTTCAGCCATTTTCCTATGTAGTGCTCGTTCTATTTCCGATATAATATCGTCACATCCATACGATTTTAGCCACCGTATGGCCGTAGGATGGCCCCGGTTTGCGGCCGCAATAAAGTAGGGACGGGCTCTTTGAAAACAGTCTTTTCCACCTTCGTGCTCCTCTCGCCTTGCCTGGGTCCAGCGAGCCAAAAGCATCATGACTTCAGGGCTGAGTCTATCATCTCTTGCAAAAATGGCCTGTATGGCGGCTCTTTCAGCAGACAGCATATCAGCAGCAAGGGAGTGCACAGCCTCTTTCCGTACTTGGCCCACCAGAGCCAGTATTCCCGCTAGCAGTTGAGACGGCACCATTGTCTCCTTCACCATGTACGGATCTATTCCGTGTCGTTGACATAAAGCGCCAAGAATATTTTCTTGATACATCTGCCGAGAGGATACAGCGTCTGCACGTTCGTCTGCTGGCCATAATGAATTCAATAACGACAGCTGTTCAAAGCCGAGCATGATGGCGCTTTTCTCCAACTCTTCATCGCCCTGTACTTTGCGCAAACACGTTTCATCTTCGTTCACCTGTTCTAAACACAGATCATGCATGAAGCGATTGGCCGCCTCTTCACACTGCACGTCAAGGGGGATTCCTTCCTGTATCTCCTTCCCTAGACAGGTACCACGGCCATATGCTAAGTATAATTCAGGGTCAGATGCTCCACCATCACTCCCGATTCTAAGCTGTCTTTCAACCCATGAATACTCAGAATAGAGGCTCAACAGCCGCTTCTTAGCATCTATATGACCTGCATCAGCCGCCAAACGAAGCCAACGAAAACATTCCGGCCCATTTTCCTTGTTCTCTATAGTGCCATCGCTGCACCCTCCCGGAACTGAGCAAAGTGACATACTATACATTCCTTCTGGGTCGCCACCACGCGCCGCCTCGGTTATAAGACGTTTGCGTTCGAAATACACTAAGAATGAATGCTGTCCAGCAGCGAGTTGGGCAAAATCCAAGTTCACCAAACGCATCTTCGCCTGTGCACTCCCTTCCGCGGCCCCCCTTCTATACCACCGTATAGCCAACCCGTCGTCGCGCTCAACCGCTCTCCAAAACATGTTCATAGTTGATCATTGCTGATCAATGACCAAGTTTTGGCCAAGAGCAACCACGCTCTTGAATTAATTTCCTGGCGCTGCGATTGCTCGCCGTCCGTTCCCCCGCGGGACAGACAACTATCCCC
>CAINFV010000217.1 GCA_903848235.1 Chlamydiia bacterium
CAGGTGCGAGTCGTTCCCTTCTCATCGAATTCGATGCAGACTTTTCCGGATTTTTTGGCTGTCCATAGGAGGACCTCTTTAAACCGTCCGATGAGGGACCGATTGTTCATGCCTCGCCTCATGGCCGTGGTTATGCCATTGCCGTGGGGAGCATAATCTCCTATTGCGATACAGTCATACTTTTGGCACAGGGCGTGAGCCAAGGTAAACATAAAAGTCTTTGTCTGTTCTCGACGTTTATGAAGAGCTCTTGCGACACGAAGCTGTTGAGAAAAGTTGTCTCTCAATAGAAGAGTCCACCCTTACAGCGGGGTGAATCTAGGGCTCTGAATAAAGGAGCGAGCCCGACAACGTAGCGAAGGGGTTATTTAATCCCGGGATTAAAACCGAAAGGTCACAATCCTCCTGACAAGCCATTACGAACAGGTAAGCGCTAGATAGTGAATACGGTGAAATTAAATAAATCTGCGATAATGACCGTAACATAAAGCAAGCGGAAATGGCTTTTACGCTTAAGCCAAACGGTAATGAGAATGGGTGCAACGTCTGAGCACTACGTTCACGCTGTCCATAGTTCTCCGGTCAAAAGCAGGCACCTACCTTCACGTACTCTTCTCAATGGAACGTGGGAACCTCGAATCGCTCCCAGATCAGTCTGGGAAAGTATCTCGTAAGAGACTACCGAAAACGATCCGAGATTGGGATCCTGGAAAAAGCGAAAGCTGATCTGTAATGGGTCAGATACGGGTTGAAACATCACCCGACACGAGAGTGAGCAGACTTCCAAGTGGTTCCTCTTTGTGAGAGAACTCGAAGAACCTATTTAAACGAGGGAAATGCAAATGACGACTATGGCCTCCACAGTTGGTGCGCCCCCGGCGAGAACAATACAATGGTCTTCCATCAATTGGAAGGCTGTTCAAAATCTTGTATATAAGCTTCAAGTGCGTATTGCAAAGGCTATAAAGTTAGGTCACTACTGCAAGGCCAAAACCTTGCAATGGATCCTAACGCATTCATTCTATGCTAAACTGTTAGCGGTCAAACGTGTAACACAAAACAAGGGCAAAAACACCCCTGGAGTAGATCACGTCATCCTAAAGACTCCCAAACAGAAAATACGAGCGGTAGAATCTTTGAAGAGACGGGGATATAAATACTCACCTCTTAAAAGAATCTATATTCCCAAGAAGAATGGAAAACTTAGACCTCTAGGAATCCCTACGAAAATCGACCTAGCTCAACAAGCTTTACATTTGTTGGCACTCGAACCAGTAGCAGAAACACTAGCGGATAAGCAATCATACGGCTTTAGACCCAAAAGGTCTCTTCACGATGCCATTGAAGGATGCTTCAACGCATTAGCAAGAAAAGGATCTGCACAATGGATTTTGGAGGGGGATATCAAAGCCTGTTTTGACAAGATTTCTCATGAGTGGCTGCTAAAACACGTCATCATGGATAAAAAGGTGCTCAAACAATGGCTAAACGCTGGATATATGGAAAAAGAAGTCTTTCATTGTACCTCAGAGGGAACACCTCAAGGTGGCGCAGCTTCACCATGTCTTGCAAATATCGCCCTGGATGGCCTTGAAAAAGCCATTCTAGCAATAGGCAAGAAAAAGGATAAACTCCACTTTGTGCGTTATGCCGACGACTGGATTTGCACCGCTTCTTCCAGGGAAATTCTAGAACAAAAAGTGCTCCCTACCGTTATCAGCTTTCTGAAGGAGCGAGGATTAGAACTCTCTAAAGAGAAAACTTTAATCACGCACATCAATGAAGGGTTTAACTTTCTCGGATGTAACCTGCGCAAATATAAGAAGAAACTTATCATAAAACCAGGAAAGAAAGGAATCAAAACCTTTCTAGACAGCATTCGAGAAACTATTATCTCCATGCGCGCGAGTAAGGCGGAAAATTTGATTTACATCCTTAATCCAAAGATCCAAGGATGGACCAATCATTACTGCCACGTAGTCGCCAAACAGATCTTTTCCAATATCGATTCAAGCATTTTCAAAAGTCTCTGGGCATGGGCAAAAAGAAGGCATCCCAACAAACGTCTCCAATGGATTAAAGACAAGTATTTTACTCGAATTAACCAAAGAGACTGGGTTTTCTTCTCGCATCAGAAGGGCAAACATAAGGATGAGCATAAGGATGAGCCTTTGCTCACTTTAAAATCTGCTTCCTCTACACGTATCATAAGACACGTGAAAATCAGAGCTGAGGCTAACCCCTATGATCCTAACTTCAAGAGCTACTTTCAAGAAAGGAAACTCAAGCAAAGAATGTCTAAATATAGCCGGGCGCCCACAGGCGACCTTAGAGGGGCTCGAGCCGTATGATGGGAAACTATCACGTACGGTTCCTAGAGGGGCGGGTTGCGGCAACGCAACTCTGCCTACTCGGCTTCTTACGGGTTCTATCCGATGACGACATGCGCCCTCCAGTAAGAAAAGCTGATCAATTACAAATTGAAAGAGTTCCCTTCTGTCCTGATATGAAGGGCCTATCAATGAAAGGATATCATTTTTCAGCCACCTATAGAGGGTAATTACGTCTTCTGCTAGAGAAAATGCCTTTTCCAAGGCGATTTCAGCCTTTTCAAGATCCTCAAGTAATATTTGATGGTTCTGTTCTTGTTTCCACTTTCCTCTTGGGCATTGAATTTTATGCTTGAGCCCGTCAACTACTTTGAGCGCTTCCGCCACTCGATTGTCCAAATAACAAACAAGCTTGTTAAATGGGTGTAGGGCATGAAAAACATCGCCGTGGCATTGGACATCAGGCCAAGCAACTTTTTGCCCTCTTCTTGCAGCAGGCCCTCCGTCAGCAATACTGTAATCTGGTCTAAGACCTTGTTTCTCAGAGAGTTCTAAAAGCCGCACTCCCCAGGTGTTGGCATCACACGTGTCTTCCAGACTGAGGAGATAGCAATACGTAGAGAACGTATCGCATCCTACTAAGACGGGATCGCCGGCCTGATAAATCTCATCATGAGCCCCTACTTTTATTTTAGAGAGATTTTGATGACGATTGATGTCTTTGGCTCTATC
>CAINFV010000218.1 GCA_903848235.1 Chlamydiia bacterium
GCTGGGGACGTGAAGGCGAAATTGGAGGCGATGAAAGCAACTGCTATCGAGTATGCCGTGGCGCACGATTGTACCTAGCCTGGTTCAATCCCAAGGTAGCGAAGCGCCGACCTCTTTTGTACAAGCCACCCGAAATGGCTTAGCACGATGATGTGAAAAGTCTTTTCGAGGGCCTGTGTTTGTATTTTTTTTCTTATTCGTCGCGAACACTTTGATACAAGAGCTCTACTAACTCAGGATTGATCAGCGTTGATGTCTCAGAGATTTGTTCTTTTAACAGAATGTTTCTCAGCAATCGACGTACGATCTTTCCTGAGCGTGTCTTGGGTAAGTCCGGAACGAAGTATACCCGGTCAGGCACAGCTACTGAGCCGAGCTTCTTCTTCATATGGTCTTTAATGTCATTGGATTGAATGGAATTTTTCCCAACGACAAACATGATGATGGCATGTCCCTTTATCTCGTCACGGATAGCAATGGCAGCAGATTCCACCACGTCAGGGAATTCATTTACTGTCGCTTCGAGTTCTGCCGTCCCGAATCGATGTCCAGATACTTTTATGACGTCGTCTGCTCTGCCAATAATCCAAATGTCGCCGTCAACATCTTTGTACGCCTCATCACCAGTGAAGTAGTGCCCTGGAAACCTCTTCAGATACTCCCTTGTGAAACGATCGTGATCTTGGAAGATAGACCGCATTATCCCTGGCCATGGCTTTGAGATACAGAGCAACCCCTTTTCTCCTGGTGAAGCTTCAGAGCCATCTTCACGGAAGATTTTAGGGTCGATTGAGAGAAATGGGCCTCCACAAGAACCCGGTTTGAGCGTTGTCGTCCCAGCGAAAGGAGAGAGCAGATAGCCCCCAGTCTCCGTTTGCCAATAGGTGTCCACAATCGGACATCGTGACTTGCCAACATGCTCAAAAAACCACCGCCACGTCGTTGGGTCGATCGGTTCACCGACAGTTCCGAGAACCTTTAGTGAATCAAATGAGTACTTTTTTGTGTAGGAGGCAGTGTCTGATGAGAGTTGGCGCAGAAGGGTAGGGCAGGTATAGAAGTGTGTTACTTTGTAGCGATCAATCAGTTGAAAAATTCTGTCTGGTGCCGGATATGTAGGAGCGCCCTCATAGAGTACCACCGTCGTGCCCAAGGCAAAGGGAGCATAGGTAAGGTATGAGTGACCGGTAATCCACCCTACATCGGCTGTGTTAAGCCATACTTCACGCTCGTGCGGAAGTTGCGGCGAAAGGAGGCCATTGATACCCCATACATGCTTCATGGTGGACATAGCATACAGCAGGTATCCTGCAGTAGTGTGAAGAATTCCTTTTGGCTTTCCCGTTGTACCGCTTGTGTAAAGGAGAAAAAGAGGATCTTCGGAATCCATAGGTTCAGCAGGACATTCCGTGGGCATCGAGGAGACGTTTTCATGCCAGGGGAGGTCTTTTTCGGTGGTCTTGCAAGAGCGTGAGATATTGTTATAGGTTATCACCTTGGAGATACTTGGGTTTTCTAGGAATTCCTTTGACAGCGTCTCTCTAAGCAAAAACTCCTTTCCTCGTCGCCTGCCGCCATCGGCGGTAATGATGACTTCACACCCGGCGTTCAAGAACCGTTGTTCAGCATTCGTGGCAGAAAAGCCCGAAAAGACAGTAACAGCGACGCCCCCAATTTTTGCGCAGGCAAGCTGAGTTACAATGACTTCCGGAATCATTGGCAGCCAGATACCAACCCGAGTCCCTTTTTTAACGCCACACGCGTGTAAGAAATTCGCTACCTGACTGATGTATGTCGAAAGTTCTCTGTATGAAAAAACTCGAGTTTTAGGAGAGGAATCAGTGTCTTCTTCGCTTACCCATATCAATGCTGTCTCATCGCCGTGGTTTTGTACCCATCGATCGACGCAGACGTGGGCAGCATTGAGTTTGCCTTGATCAAACCAGGTGCCGACAAAATCATCTGCTAAGGGTTTTTCCCAAACGGTTTTATAGGGAGTCATCCAAGGGATCATCTGTGCTTGTGAGTCCCAAAAAGACTCCATATTCTCTACGGAATGCTTCCACATTTCTATCTATCCTTCTAGCGAAGTAGTATAACTCTCCAATGAGTCGTCAGGAGAGTTTGAAACAGCGAAAAAATCATAAAGTCCAGTTAAAGAGTATATCGAATTTGATGTATCTATGAAACTGAACAAATCGTTTGACTAATTTCTTTCCAGTCACTTATTGGGTCCGACTGTCTCAATAACGCCGAATAATGAGATTGGAATTGGTGTTAGCTGGTGCAAAAAGGCTTTCGGCAGCCAGGTATGCTGAGGGCTTTGATAGGTGCCGTCGGTGATTGTTGCCTTAAAAGAGGGGATGACACCGATCGCACAAAGATCGTGGACGGCATGTGCCCATTCCATAGCGACGGTGACGGCACGCTCTGAACTTATCACTTCATCTTCCGCTGGAGATGAATTGTTCTCCATGGGCGTTGACTCAGAAGCAGGGGAATTCGATGTCTGAGCTGTCGTGACGGTCTGACTCTGTGAGTTATGGGCTTGGAGAAGCTGCGATGCAAACTCACCTGCTGGAGAAAAAGAAGGCGACATGATGAACATAACCTCGGTGATTTGATTGAAGTAGACGGTATAGATCCTACTGGCGAGCATCTGCGGGTTGGCGATCATCTCAAAGACAGAAAGGGGGGTTACTGATGGGACGAGGCGAGTAAAAAATGCTTCAAGCATTTGTGCGATGGTCACCTGGAGATGCTCTGCGGAACACAGGAGATCTTGTTCGGAGTATCGATTCAGATCAATAATCTCTGCCAGTTGTAAGGCTTTTACAGCCTCAGGATGATCTTTGATTCTTTGTATTTGTATGACGATGGAATTGACGACAATGGCATCACGAAAGGCTTTGCATACCACCCGCAGTCGCTGTGGCCTCTCGACAAAGCTTGTGATATGCTCTTGAACATTGCGAGGGAGGAAGGGAAAAAAAGGAAATTGGGTTGGTACAGTGAGAGGCTCTTGCGGCTCGATCAAAGCGGCAAGATCTTCAACGACAGGCAGCACTTGAGATTCTTCAACAGTGTTGACGTGGGGTTCTTGATGCTCAGACAGCTGCAACGTTGGAGTTGATTCGTGAAAGTCAATAAAGTCATCGTCTCCTACGGCCTGTAGTGATGAGATCTCTGCTCCATTTTCGACATCAACAACAGCTTCTGGACTATTTCCTATGGTAGAGACAGACATAGACCCCCCATTTTTTTTAAAAAAAGAGAGTCACTCTTTCATGTTAATTTTTGATGAAGAGGGCTTAAAAAAATTTCAATCTTTGATAAGAGTTGCCGGGTCTTGAAGGAGCTCTTTCATCGTCTTTAAGAAAGAGGCCGCATCAGTTCCATCAACTGCTCGGTGGTCTCCAGAAACTGTCAGAGTCATCGCTTTTCCAGGGACGATAGAACCATTTTTGACGACAGGAACATCTTTGACAGCACCTACGGCAAGGATTGCCACTTGGGGGGGATTGATAATCGCAACGAATTCATCGATTCCGTACATCCCAAGATTTGTAAGTGTAAAAGCACCTCCAGCATATTCTTGAGGCAAGAGCTTTCCATCCTTTGCCTTTTGAGCAAGGAGGCGTATTTCTTTTGAGATGTCGAACAACGATTTCGTCTCTGCTTGAAAGACAATAGGGGTGATCAGCCCACCAGGCAGCGACACAGCAACGGCAATATCAGCATGGTCATGCTGAAAAAACGACTGGCGGTCAGAAAAAAAGCTGCAACGAAGAGAGGGATGGGCCATCAAGGCAAGAGAAGTTGCCTTCACGAGAAGGTCGTTGATAGTAGCATGAAGGCCTAAGCTCTTCAGCTCTTCTCTTTTTTCGACAAGGGTGCTTACCTCAATGTTCGAAGAGACGTAAAAGTGCGGGATATTGGACTTTGAGTACTGAAGCCTCTTTCCAATAGTCAGTCGCATTGGGCTGACAGCTTGAAGAGATCCGCCTTCAGGAAGAGGAAACGTGATTTCCACAGGAGCAGGACGCGTTTTTACCCCTTCTAGGTCGCGACTCATAATACGCCCACCAGGGCCCGTGCCTCTGATGCTAACAAGTGAAATCCCTTCGCGGGCAGCAAGCTTCTTAGCAAGAGGCGAGGCAGGGATTCGTTGTTCATCTACCGGCAAGGATTTCGGGGTAGCAGCAGCAGGGATAGGCGTTGCACGAGGAGATGGAGCGCTGAGAGCGGCTGCTGGTGTTGCGCCTTCAAAGATCACTTCTTGAGGCACATAGCCTGAAATCGATTCTTTTTCTTCAGTTGACAGCACGGCAAGAGGCTGACCGACGCCAATGCGCTCTCCTTCTTTGACAAGAATCTGTCGTAGCCATCCTGGATCTCCAAGATGGTGTTCTATGGTTGCTTTGTCAGTAGCAATTTCAAGGATGAGATCGCCCGCTTCTACGAACTGTCCAACGGTTTTATGCCACTTGGCAATTGAGCCTTCGTTCATCGTCGGCGATAGCTTTGGCATGCACAGGGTAAACGGCATATTCGATATCCTTCCTTCAAAGAGACAGTGTCTGTTGTACGTGTGCGAGAATCCTTGCGACAGTGGGAAGTGTCTCGCGTTCTAACACCTTTGAGTATGGCATTGGCGTCTCCCTTTGGCACACACGGCCTAAGGGAGCATCGAGATCATCGAAACAGCGCTCTTGAATTTGGAATGCTACTTCACTGGCAATCCCAGCAAAGAGATGCCCTTCTTCGACGATCACACAGAAATGGGTTTTTCTAACAGAAGAGGCTATTGTCTCCAGGTCAAGAGGCTTAATCGTCCTTAAGTCAACGACCTGTGCAGAAATATTCTGTTTTTTTAGCTCTTCAGCAGCCTGAAGGCAGAGATTCACCATGCGTCCGAAAGAGACAAGAGTAATATCCGTCCCCTGTCGTTTGATATCTGCCTTGCCAATGGGTATGAGATACGGTTCTGCTGGGATCTCCATCGTGTCTCCATACTGAAGCTCGCACTCCAAGAAGAGAACAGGGTTTCCGCAGCGAAGAGCAGAGGTGAGCATCCCCTTAGCATCATATGGATTTGAAGGGGCCATGACAATGAGCCCTGGAAAATTCGAATAGAGTGCTTCTACACAGTGAGAATGCTGGCATGATACCTGGGCAGCAGCGCCATTGGCCCCGCGAAAGACGATGGGCACCGAAAACCGACCACCGGACATATAGTGGATTTTAGCAGCGTTGGAGATGATCTGGTCAAAGGCCACGAGTGAGAAGTTAAAACTCATGAATTCAACGACAGGCCGCAGCCCTGTCATCGCAGCGCCAATGGCAATTCCTGAAAAAGCAGCTTCTGAAATTGGGGTGTCAATGACACGTGTAGGGCCATATTTGTCGAGAAGCCCTTTTGTCACCTTATAGGCACCGTTATAGTAGCCAACCTCTTCCCCCATGATGATCACACGGTGGTCATTGGACATCTCTTCATCAAGAGCCTGACGAAGCGCTTCACGCATTTCAACAAGTTGCATAGCCATAGTTATGAAATCTCCAGCGTAGGTCCATAAACACCTTCTTCTAATTCTCTTATGTCTGGCCAGGGATCGGCATCTGCAGCGGAGGCGGCAGCAACGATCTCTTCGCGACATGATTTTTCAACTGCACTACACTGTTCTTCAGAGAGAATGTTATGTGAGACGAGATACGCTTTCATAATGAGGAGAGGGTCGCGTTCCATACATGCTTTCAGCTCTTCCTTCATCCGGTAGAGAGCGGGGTCAGAGATAGAGTGTCCGCGAAATCGGTCTGTGTGGCACTCGATGAGCATTGGTCGCTGCTCATTGATGATATGGCGATACGCTTCTTTGAAGCCTGCATAGCATTGGAGTATATCCATTCCGTCCAGGCGAAGGTAGCGCATGTCGTAGGTTTTTGCTGCGTCTTCTAAGAAGAGATCGTGGTTAGTCATTGTTCGGCATAGAGGTGTTCCCATGCTCCACTTGTTATTTTCAACGACATATAGGCAGGGGAGTGACCATAGAGAGGCAATGTTCAAAGATTCATGAAATACACCTTGTCCAACAGCACCATCGCCAAAAAAACAGATGGAGATTTCATTCTTTTTTTCGAGATATTTGCACGAGAGGGCGGCGCCTGTGGCCACTGGAATGCCGCCGCCTACTATGGCAAAGCCGCCGAGCATCCGCCGACTGTAGAGGTGCATAGACCCGCCGCGGCCTCCAGCATTTCCCGTAGAGCGGCCGTAGAGTTCGGCAAACAGGCTGTGAGGTGTCTCGCCGAGGAGCAGCGCTAAGGCATGACATCTGTAGGTAGTCGACCACCAATTCTCAAGGCCGATTGCCTTGACAGCAGCAGTCTGAATAGCCTCTTGCCCGATATAAAGATGCAGAAAGCCGCCGATCTTTCCCTGCTGGTACCCTATTTCAGTACGAAGTTCAAATTGACGTATGAGGTTCATCTGTCGAAACATTTCGAGGAGATTCTCTGTGCCGAGAGCCGAGGCGATAGCATCAGGATTTCCTTGAAAAAACACGTGGCTCAGATGTGGTTCTGTCATTCACAAACCTATGTTTATACGAGCTGTGGACATTCAACACCATCATCAAACAGTGGTGTAAAATAAAGCAATATCATGCACGAAGATGATTTATGCATCATCTTATGCGACGATCAACATACAAAGGGAAATACTGAGCCATTGCCAAAGGTTCTGGTTGTTTTAGAATTGACAATCCTCTCTCCTGGGGAATACCATGTGGCTAACTTTGACTCCACACTGTTTTTTTCGTGTTTGTGCCTTCAGGATGTATTGTGGATTTATATTTTGCGTTGTTTTTTGGTATTTTTGTGGATGGCTATAGCGTAGGGGAGTTGTCGTTTGTATGAAATTTCTGATGTCTCGAAATGAGTTGTGCAACTTAGTCAATAGCGTACAAAATATCGTTGCTCAACGCACCCCCATGCCCATCCTCACCAATATTCTCGTCGATGCGAATGACTCTACTGTCACCCTCACCGCGACAGATCTAACAGTCGGTATTCGTTGCTCGGCAACGGCGAAAGTCCTTGAGCCAGGAGCAACAACAGTCCCTGCACGCCGTTTTGCACAGCTGCTCAAAGAGCTGAATGTTTCGTATATCGAAGTTTCCGCTAACGAAAAAGATGTGAGTCAGATCGTTGCAGATGCTGCTACATTCCGCCTTCATGGTATGCCAAAAGGTGATTTTCCAGCACTGCCAGACCTCTCCGGTGCCCAGCGTGTCATTGTCAAGCAGAAGGATATTAAAGATGCGCTCTTTCGAACGGCGTTCGCCGTATCTCAGGAAGAGAATCGGTATGTGTTGACAGGAGTGTCGTTTACTGTCTCTGAGGAGGCAGCTTTATTTGTCGGGACAGATGGCAAGCGGCTTGCCAGGATGACGATTCCAGTGCAAGCAGAAGGACGCCTCTCCTATGGATGCATCATCCCTTCGAAGGCTGTTGCCGAGCTCGCCAAGAACCTCTCTGACAATGACGAAAGTGCCACTATCTATTTGCTGCCAGACAAGATCGCCATTCAAACCAATGATCGCCTTGTATTAACGAAGCTGCTCTCTGGAGAATATCCTGATGTAGAACGTGTCATCCCACAGCAGTCGAACTGTGTGGTAGCGATCCATCGCGAAGAGCTCTCGGCTCTTCTCAGACAGGTGTCGTTATTTATTTCTGAAGCCAATACCTCTGTTCGTTGTACTATCTGCGACAACTCTCTCCAACTCTCTGCAAATACTGCCGATATTGGAGATGGAAAAGTCTCAATGCCTGTTAATTATGCAGGGCCTCGATTTGATATAGCCTTCAACCCGCTGTACTTTCTCGATATCCTTCGCCATAGCCATGGTGAGTTTATCTATATGGGATTCCAAGACTCTTTTAACCCTGTTATTCTCTCAGATGCTGAGTTTGGCACAACCCTCGAGCCCTATCCATCGCCTCTCTTCATCCTGATGCCATTGAGGCTTAGTGGATCGTAAACTGGACTTTGATGCCTATCGAAGATCGTCGAGAAACAAAACCTCTTCGTTTGCCTGATTGGGGAGATCTGCGCAGCGTACATCGACAGAAGCTGTCGGAGATAGATCTGGATTGTCAGGTTTTGGATAGGTTGGGATCTCTTCCGTCACAAGATATCCTTTTTCGCATACATCTTTAAAATTCCAATACCATTGTGTTGCGCAAAACGCTGACCCGCTTTTCACAAGTTCCCAGAGCCTCTTTTCAAGGAGGTCTGGCGTTTTGATATTCAGCGTTGAATATGACGGATCCGACCAGAGACGAAATTCATTTCCAAAAAATGAAAATGACTCAGGAACTGGAAGGAAGTCTTCGCAGTTAAACTCAACGCCGACAGATGCTAAGCAGGAGAGGGCGAACTGAACGCAGTTTGGTCCTTCGATACCCCAATTTGAAAAGTTATAGCCATCTTCTTCGAAGAGCTTCAGGATTTTCTCAAACCCTTCTTTTGTTAGAGGGACGGCAGCGCCGAATGTCGGCCTGTTTTCGCCGGGGCCGTATTCAAATAGTCCTTGCTTTGTAGGCAAGAAGAGATGTCGAGCAGGGTTCGGGTCTTTGTCTATGCTTGTAAAGCCAAAGATGTTGGCAACATAGTTTTTTGTCAGAAGCGAACAGTCAACACTGTGGCCACCTTCAAAGATCCAGGGTTTCCCATCTTTTTTTCCAGCGAGGACGATCCAGGCATGTCCAGGGTCAGGGGAGTGTTGTTTGATCATGCTCGACGTGAGTGTCGAAAGATAGGCGCGCGGTGAAGTATAGTCGGCATGGCGCGCATCTACCAAGACAACAAGGAAATACTCGTCGGTGGGATTGAATTGGGGGAGGGTTTCAGAAGAGAGGCGCAGCTCGTCGAGGTAGCTATATCGCCACTGCCATTCGTCTGTTGCCATTCCAAGATACGAAACGATAAAGGTGACGGCTATCAAAGAGAATATTAGTAAGATTCTTTTCATTAGTCAGGCCGTGAATTAATGTGATAAATAATCTGCGATGATTATAGCGTATATTAGCTTTTTTCATCATCGATAATCTCCAAAAAGCTTTAATGGTATCGTTCAGAAATAACGTTTGCAATTATAGAATGGTTTTGCAGAACCAATTCATCAACTTGTTTGGATAATAACATGGTCATTTTCAATCACTTAAAATTACTATCTTGAAGGATTGGCATACATCTTTCGCTTTTCCCTTTGCGCGCCAATGTCGAAATCAGTTAGTCTAAATTTGAATTTAGGTTTTTTGGGTTTTGGAGAAGTTGTATGGATGCAAAAAAATTAAAAGAAGAAACTTATCTGGCGATAAAATTAGAGGCGCGTGAACGGTTCAAGAAATTAAAACAAATTGGCCACGAAGCTATAAATAGCTACAAATCCTTAAAAGATCCCAAAGCGGAAGATCTAAAAGATTTCATTGATATATTTAATATAATAGTTAAACTGGACTTTAGCATTTTTTGGGTACCGAGTTCGCAGAGGGTTGTCTCTCAGACGATTGCATTTATCATAGATCGGCCTGGGCAGGCCATCTATGATAAATGCAATCGTCTGAGAGACAACGAATGCGAAATCGGTCTCA
>CAINFV010000219.1 GCA_903848235.1 Chlamydiia bacterium
GCGCCTGACACCACAGCATAGATATCGATATTGCCCTCTCTCGTCCGTACCAGGCTGCCAAAGGAGGGGGGAGCATGCAGCTCGTAGCACTCAGCCATGAAGCTGTCGGTAGAGGATTTTACGACTTCGCCGATCTTCGTTAACAAACCATTACTCTCCGCTTTATCCTGTTACCTTGCAAAAACTCAGGCCGATCACCCCTAAGATTATGAAAACAATCGAGCCCATCTTCAGAGCGGTCACCGGCTCTCCAAAGTAAAAGATACCGATAGCTGCGATTAAAGACATACCGATGCCACACCATATGGCATAAGCAGCGCTCAGATTGATACCTTTCTTTAGCGCAATTGAGAAAACAGCGAACGATATCCCGTAGAAGACGAACAACAATACCGACGGCACTAACTTGCTAAAACCATCCGACAGCTTCATACAGGTGGTACCGGCCACCTCAAACGCTATCGCTATGAACAGGAGGAACCAGCTCATTTAATAACCCCCTACGCCATCAGACATTTTGTGTCATTTCAACTAACCGACTACACGTCGATCTTGCTCGTGTCATAGATTCTTCACCGCTCTACTATTTCTTTCTGCCGGCCTTAATTGCATCCAGCATATTCTTGATGCCATGCGTGAAAACCAGGTCTTTATCCCATCTCTGCCCATCATAAGCCACGCTGTATACATTCAATATCTCATGCACAGTATCAATAGTCCGATCGATCTCCTCTATATCCACCGGGCATTCATCGAAAACATTTATATGCGTCTTGGCAACCTTCCTGTCTATATGCAACAGCGCGTCGTCCTCCCACTTCTTCAGTTTTTTAACGGGCAACCCCTTTAATCTGGCTCTATTCTCCTTGATAACATCGCGCGTCACTTGCGAGGGCTTCTCTTCATCTACCTGCTTCTCGATGATCATTTCTTCCTCATTGCGCTTTCTGCTATCGGCAGCCGGGGCGGCAAATATATCTATGTTCTTCTCAGCAAAATCCAGAAAATAGGAGATATTCGCTGTACTCTCGTCCCCTTTCTCGAACAATTTGTTCAAACGCAGCAGGGTCTCCAGAAGATGCCCGCGCATACTCAGCGTGAAGAAGGTGTGCGCCACGTTCATCTCATCCGAATAGCTCTCTATATAGCTCCACAGGCATTTCCAGGTGATGAAGTGCCAGTTGGCATTATTCAGTTCTCCTCTTAACGTATGGCTTAATCTTATGAACTCTTCCTCTTTACCTGTTACTTTTGTGGTTTTATTAACAGACTTCCCTTTCATACCTCACCTCTTCTTACATAAATTAGCCTAATCGGCAAACCGTTCTCATAACAGTAATTGCTTATAGTATCTCTTCCAGAATCTCTACTGCATCCTGTACAAAACCGGGACAAACGGTAGAAAACAATTTCTTGCTCTTAGCGATTCGCTGCCCTTGGGGAGTGCCGATATCGCACCCCAGCAGCTCCCTGCATATAATAGTACCATTCCTCGCTTTGAATTTCTCGCTAAACTCCTTAACAAGCTTATAAGTCTTTACCTTAGCTTCATCATCATCAGCCCTTGTCCTGCCGTATTTAAGACCGATAACCATGAACGCGCCTGTTACAGCGCCGCACGTCTCGCCCATCCCCCCCATGCCGCCACCGAACGCCTGAGATACCTTCAATGCCATTTCCCTATTAACACCCATATCGACAGCGTATGTAGAGAACACCGCCTGCGAGCAGCTGAAGCCCTCTTTATAACACGATACCGACTGTTTCACCTTATCCATTCAAATATCTGCCTAATCAAAACCTTCACCCTTCCACCTATATGCGTGTCTGAATCCAAGAGCCTCTGCCTCAGCTACAGTTTCGACGTAGCGTTCTAGCTTATCTTCCTCAATTAGTATTGTTTCATATTGCTGATCAAATGGTAAATGATATATCTTTTCTTCGTTTTTACGCGACACATTACATTTTACAGACGGATAACGCTGAAATGGAACTCTCTCTATGATTACACTGAGTATCTCAGCCACCTGCTCCGCTTTAGGCGAAACCCCTGTTGTAGTAACCAGCTTTGGAGTTATCTCTCTTCCCTTAATATGTGCTGGGAATAATGAGAGCTGTATATCCTCTTGCTTGCCAAAATTTTCTATATAGTATTCAACAGTAGTACCAAATAAGTAATAGATATTCTTTTCGTGGATTGTTTTTTCCTGCGACCAATATTTACACTGTATTATTTCTACAGATTTACCCTTCTTGCAAATCAGGTCTCTTCCTAGGTCTTCATATCCTTTTCTGCCGTGGAAGTAAACATCCCAGCCCTTGCATTCATACAAGTATCCGATGTAATTCTCATAGTCTCTGCCAATTTGCCAATTAGTTTTATTAGGCTTCTCCCAATACCAATCCAGCTTCCTCTGCAACTTTTCCGTTGGCGTCAAGGCATCATAATTACTAGGCCCCATCCACCGTTTTACTTCCTCATCAAGTTCCTTTTCCTTCTTCTCCCACGATGAATGTATTTCTCTTATAACTGCATCCAACTCCTTAGCTTCCATCCCAATATATTCATCCAACCAAGGAGCAAGGAATCTACAATACTGTAAAAGGTTATCAGCAATCCGTGCAGCTTTTTCTGCCTCTCGCCGTTCCTTTGCTATTTGTCTGACATCTTCAGCAGCTCTCCGCGCCGGATGGGATTTCATTTCCAAAGTATCTGACAATCGAATATCTTGAAGCCTAAAATAATCATCGTAAGCATCGGCTAACCAAGGAAAACCTTGAGACTTCTCTTTAGCTAATTGAATGACATCGGTATTATCTACCTTACTCTTCGCTAGTTTTATCAACCCCTCTCGTTTGTCTTCAAGCTGTTGCTCTGCTTCCTGCCTATATGATTCAATTTCCATTTTTGCTTTTCTTACTTCACCGGCTAATCGCGTTGCTTCAGTCTTTTTATCTGTTTCAAAAATAGCCCTCTCTTGATTAAGCCTGTCTTTTATTCTAAGAAACTCGTCAAGCTCCGATCCTGTTCCTATCCCAAGTTGATTTAGTAATTGTATGTTCTTATCTACAGCCGCTCTTTCAAGCTTAGCTATATTTTCAAAATCAGATCTTTCTCTCCTAACTAATTTTAACAACTCGTTGAGTTCCTTTTTCTTTTCATAGTAGTAGCCCATTAGCGGAGACTCCTAGTGTATTTACACTCGGGATAATGATTACAACCCCAAAACTCTCCGTACTTTCCTAGTCTTCTAACTAACATACCGCTACAGTTAGGACACCTATACGTCTCAGATACATATTTACTTCCTACAGATTTTATTTCCTCTTCTTCCTTACTAAAATCGAACTCAGCGAGAGCACTACGCGCAGCAGCATCCTGCACATTGGATTTTAACCAACTATACACTTCACGGACTATGTAGCAGAAGACTATCACACCAATTACAATGCCTATAATTTTAAGCATAACTGTCCCTCCACTCTACACCCACCTCGTCCGCTTGCTCCTGCTCTTGCCGGAAACCTGCACATCCATCCCCTTCTCCGCCATAGCCTGCTCCACCAGCAGACGGAATGTTTCCCGGTCCGCGGCTGTGACCACCGCCTTCTCATGGGCTTCCATAAGCGCAACCGGATAACCCAGCCCGCGGCGGCATTGATCCAGCACCAGCGAATGTACTAATCCAACCAGGTCATCGCGCTCCGCGATCCATTTCGGCACCTCGACCCGTGCTATCTCCCCATCGACTTTTAAATAAAAGAAGCATATCTGATGTTCCCTGTAATATCTCTGCACATATTTCGAGCCGCTCAGGAATACGGCCGACCTCTGAC
>CAINFV010000220.1 GCA_903848235.1 Chlamydiia bacterium
CACAAAGCGCCTTTTCTGATATTTTTGGCACAAATCCTCATCGCATAGAAATTTTTCAACGATGGAAAAAGTCTACGAAAAATAGCGATTTTTGCACTCAGAGGAAATGATCAGCGGGAATCGCTGACATTTGTATAGATTTTTAGAAGCGGCGTCAAAGCAGTCGCTTCATACAGTGTGCATACCACTACCATTGATTTTGCAAAATTTTTGATCTCCGTCCACTGGTTGATGGAGATCAGTTTGACTCGCTTAGGGACTAAGCTCCCCAAACACGAATATCTTTCCTATTAGTGGAAGACTTACGACTTTTAGAATTTTTTGACTAGATCGCCCGTATCACTGGTAATTTTACGAGTCCTTCGTCTCCGCAAGAGGTAGATCTTCTTCTCGATGCAGCCGTTCAATCTTCGAGAGAAACTCCTGAAAGGATACCGTAGCAGCAATCTGTTCGAGCCATGAGTCATCTCTTATTTCTGAGAGGGGGGGGAGCACATCACGTTCTAATGCTTGATTCAGAAAGCGCATGGCTTCTGAGAAATTCCCCATCAAGGCATTCAGACAGCCTAGATGGTAGTGTGCCTGATCATTACCCAAAGACATTGCACGGACAAGCGCATCCTCAGCGGCAAACCACTCTTGAGGGACTGTTGACGAAGCTCCATCACAGGCACCCTTATGGATCAGTGAGAGGGCATAGTCTGCCCACGCATATTCATCTTCAGGATCTTTCTCTAGGTACTGCTCAAAAAAATCTACCGCCTTATGAAAGGCATCAGCATCGTCGTCGATCTCTCCGACATGAAGATAGCACGCGGCTAGTTGATAATAGGCAGGAACGCACGATGCGTCTTTTAAAAGCAGCTCTGAGAGGATCTGAATGGCACGTTCATAACACCCTTCCTCATCCGTTAAATCCCCAAGGAGATCGTAGGCACGTGCTAAATTATACGCCCAGGGCGATGCAATATCACTTGCCAGCTCGAGTGCTGTTTCAAATTTGGCAATAGCATCTTGGGCTGATGCCGCTTCTTCTGTCCAGTCCGCTAATGTCAAAAGGGCAATCCCCCAGTCATTCCAAAAAGAGGGTAAGTTGGTGTATGGGGAGCGTGAGGCGATGAGAAAGCTGACAAGGGCCTCTCGCAATGTTTTTTCAGAGTCAATAGCATCGGCCTGAGCAAACTTTGCAAGCCCCATAGTATGCCAGAGAAGAGCGCTTTTAGGATGCTCTGCAAGAGCCTTTTGGAGGATAAAGATAGCCTTTTCAAAATAGGCATGGTCATGGAAATAGTAGCCATATTCATACTGACAGAGCGCTGATGAGGCCCAGCTTTCCGGATTGTGGAGCCCTTGCTGGTTTAGGCCTTCCATCGCCCTTTCGGCATACTCTTCGGAAGTATTCAGAATATCAAGGCGTTCTTGATCTCTTCCTATCCACTGCAAGGCTTGCGAACACAGTGCGAATGTCACTGGGTGGCTCGATCCATTCTCTTCTGCCTTTCTGAATTTTGTCACCGCTTCTTGCGCAAACGTTATATCAGAGCGCAGGCGCGCTGCACGGAACAAAAGGTGGCCCCATCGCTGCCATACAGCGGGAATATCGGGCCCTAGTACGGAGGCTTCTGAAAATGCCTTTTCAGCACTTTCAAAATACTGTTTCTCATGGGAAAGGTCATACAGATGCTGAAAGCAACAGCCGACGTTAAACATGCGAATCGCTTTTTCGTGATCATTGTCCGCTGCCGCGTCTGGAGATTCGATGGCAGCGAAATACAAAGAAACGGCATCGAGGATAAGAGCGTCATTCGATGTGAGGAGTGCTAGCTCTACGATGGCATTTGCATAATCATTAAGAAAGTCTGCTCGGAGTAACCCTTTTTGCCGTGCTTTCTCATACAGATCGAGCGTCCGTTTCAGGTCTACAGGCTCACCAGACTCACGAGCGAGCAAAAACCAAACGATCCCCCAGTGCCAATAAAACTCCCCGGGTGCCGATGAGCCTTCTTCTTCTGACACAGCAACCAGCCTATCAGCTTGGGAAAAAGAGTCATCTGCTTCGCGGAAAAGAGCTTCATCTCCGCGCAATACTCCTAATCGAAGACCGGCGCTGGCAAGAGCATAGTGAGCGTCAAAAAAGCCGGCATCGAGCTCCACAGCCTTTTTGAGAGCAAGAACCGCCTCTTGGAGGTCAGGCTCCCCTTCTCCTAATGCCAAGTAGGCTCCAAGGCGATACCACCCCCGAGCGCTATTAGGCGCCAAGCGGCATGCTGTTTGAAACGCCTGTATCGACTGTTTGCGTATCTCATGGGTATCCCCGGATTGGGCGCTGGCTTCCGCGCTCAAAAGAAAGAGCTGTGCTAAGAGCTCTTTTTCTTCGGGGGCAAGGGCAGACCAACTTTGGTCATCCGAGAAATTTTTGAGCAGCTCGAATGATTGTGAGGAGAGGATGCCTTCGAAGACACGCTGAAGTTTGCTCTGTTCGGTCATGGCGTAACAGCTGGTTGTGGGTATGTCCTCATAAGTGATTTCTACGGACGACCGCAGAAACCCTTGCGAGCAAGATGCTAGATGTTGGGTGAAGTATACCCCTTCTCCCCCAAAAACACAAATTTTTGGGTCCGCTAAATGAAACTCAGGCATACACTAACAAAACTTCATAACACGCTGACCCTATGCGCCTTACACTTTTTTCTTCTACGATGTTAAAACCAAAATAGATCGCTAACCCATAGAGGATCAAAGAGTTATACAAGATAATCAGAATCTCAGCAAAGAATACTCTTTACGCGCATCCTTATCATTCCTTTACAAATGACTTTTATAAAACGCTCTTTTCGCCACACTATTATCGAGAAGAATATGGCCCTCTCTACTATCACAGATTTCCCAGATCGCGGCGCAGGCATCCCAAATGACAGAGATGAATCTCTCTGTGATTTTTCTTGGACAGATGACAGCCAAAGCCAGGATGTCGAACTCCCCCCGCAAAACTTTCACTCTGTTCCCGTAACACATAAAGAAAAATCTCTGGGTGGCACATGGAAAGAGGAGGAGACGGAAAACCTCTCCCGTCAATTGCGTCTGTGCTCTGTCATCAACCGCACGTCAAGGCTGCCTATCGCTTTCGTAGGAATTTCCTTTCAGCTCCTCTCTCATTTCACGCCAAGCGAACAGCCTGATAAAAAATGCATGAAAGAAAATCCAAAAATCCAACCCTCAGCACTATGGACGGGGGCAAAAAATAGATTCATTATTCGCACAGCGCATCAGGCTGTGATCGAACACGTATCTATATAACTCTTGGGTTTTCAGGGATGACTCCAAGAAGATCCTTTTTCCGTTCAGTAGAAATACCTCTCGTTCGTATGCTCAACGAAAGAGCGTTAGGAACTGGAAAAAAGAGGTCATTAAAACAGCGCAATGGCAGATATCTTTGTCACCACTATTCAGAAAGCCGTCGTCGAGAAACTCCAACAAGACCTTCCTTCCCAAGGATTTGACCTCTCTTCTCCGCCTCATACGATATTCCAGGCGAAGAAAAAAGGGGTTACCTGCACCCTCTATGAGTCATTGAAGCTCACCATTCAAGGGAAGGGTATGCGGGAGTTCCTCGAGTTTTACCTCGAGCCAGAAGTCCTGCTCTCTCCTGAGTATACCTACAAAAATGAACTGGCTATGGAGTCTCTTGACAGACGAGCTCGCATCGGCGTTGATGAAGCAGGAAAAGGAGATTATTTCGGGCCGTTGTGCGTCGCTGGAGTCATGGCAGATGAAACGACATTTCCTATTCTTCTCAAGATAGGGGTTCGAGATTCTAAAACCCTGTCGGACGAGCAGGTGAAAAAAATGGCAAAAAAAATTGTAACATCAGTTCCGAACTATATAATCCGCTTGAGACCGACAAAGTATAACGAGCTGTACACGTCATTTAAGAATCTTAATTCTCTCCTCGCATGGTGTCATGCAACAGTAATCGAGCATCTATCAGCGCATACAAAGGCTCCACTTGCCATCATCGATAAGTTTGCCCACGAACATGTAGTCGAACGCGCTCTGAAGAAAAAAGGCACCCAGATAGAGCTAGAACAGAGAGTTCGCGGAGAAGCGGACATCGTCGTTGCAGCAGCATCGATCGTCGCCCGGTGGGCATTCCTTGAAGGCCTAGAAGAGACAGGACGCCATCTGAACATCTCTCTGCCGAAAGGAGCCGCAGCCCATGTAGTCGAGACAGCGCGGCGCCTTGTCAGAGAACATGGAAAAGAGGTCCTTGACGTGATTGCCAAAGTTCATTTTAAGATCACGAAGGAACTTGTGTAAACGTATGTTAAGAAAACTATGCATCGACAATCTCGTTCTTGTTGATTCGTGCCAGATCTGTCTGCAAGGCGGATTTCATGTGATCACAGGAGAGACAGGCTCCGGCAAGTCCGTCCTCCTCACCGCTATAGGACTTCTCCTCGGCGAAAAGGCCGATGCTAGTGCCATACGCCATGGGCAGACAATGGCTGTGATAGAAGGAGAGTTTGACCTCTCAGCAGCATCACAA
>CAINFV010000221.1 GCA_903848235.1 Chlamydiia bacterium
GGAAAAACGGAAGTTTTTATTCGCGCAATTGAGGAATGTCTTGCCTCAGGTAAAGGTGTTCTCGTTCTTGTTCCAGAGATTGCGCTAACGACGCAAACCATTCAGCGGTTTAAAAGTCGCTTCACTATACCCATCGCAGTTCTCCACCACCGCTTGAGCGATGGGGCACGACGGGAAGCATGGGACTCCATTCGATCTCAGGGCTCTCGCATCGTTATAGGCGCTCGCTCAGCTGTTTTTTGCCCCATCCCTCATCTCGGTCTCATTATTGTCGACGAAGAACACGAACATAGCTACAAGCAAACAGATGATGCTCCGACCTATCATGCACGCGACGTCGCCGTCATGCGAGGCAAGCTCACACAGGCTACGGTTGTGCTCGGGAGCGCAACACCATCTTTGGAGAGTTTCAACAACGCTCAAAATGGAAAGTATGAACTTCTTACCCTCTCTGAACGAAGCGCCTCTGCCACGCTGCCTCACGTCCACATCATCGACATGCGCCCAGAGCGCGAAAAGGCAAAGGGGTTTACCCTCTTTTCGGATCTTCTCCTGAGTAAACTCGACGAGCGCCGCTTGAAGGGAGAGCAGTCCATGCTCTTTTTAAATCGACGCGGGTTTCACACCACATGCACGTGCACTGATTGTGGGAAAGTACTCTCCTGCACAAAATGTGACTCGGCTCTCACCTTTCACAAATCACACAATACTCTTTCCTGCCATCTGTGTGGATTTGAATGCGCTCCACCAACTATTTGTCCCCACTGCAAAAAGCCCTCTCTTATACGCTACGGCGGGATAGGTACGGAGAAGGTCGAGGCAGCTCTCTACAAGATTTTTGGAGATATACGGATACTGCGTGCCGACGCCGATTCGACAAAGCATAAAGGCTCTCTTGAAAAGATCCTCACCGATTTCCGTACAGGGAAGGCTGACGTACTTGTTGGTACGCAGATGATCGCAAAAGGGCTTCATTTTCCTGAAGTCACGCTTGTTGGTGTTCTCAACTGTGATACGACTTTAAGCATTCCAGATTTTCGTGCCCAAGAATATGTCTTCCAACTCATCACTCAAGTCGCTGGTCGCTCTGGGCGTGGCGTGACAAAAGGTGAAGTCATTTTACAGACGTCACTCCCCGATCACCCAACGATTCTTGCTGCGTCTCGTCAAGATTACCTAGCTTTCTACAATGAAGAAACTTCCGTCCGAAAAATGTTTTCCTTTCCGCCCTATGTACACCTCATCAAGTTTGTCTTTTCTGGTGTGGATAACGAGGCAGTGCAGAAATATGCTTGCGCTTGGGCAGAAGCGCTCCAAAAAGAACTCCCTTCAACGTTCGTGTGCCATCCAGCACTCCCTTGTGGCCATCCCAAAGTCAATGATCGCTGGCGCTATCAATGCCTCATCAGGGGACCAAGCGTGTCGTGCATCACAACAATTGCCGAAAAACTCGGGAAGACATTACGCTGTCCTGCTTCAGTTGCCTTTTTTTGTGACGTAGACCCTGTCTCAACATTCTTTTAAATAACAATTTTTACATGAGTCATTGTATATGGGGCCCATTGAAACGCCATTTTCCATTTCAGAAAAACCTGTATTTCCGTGCAGCTCTCCCTTTCTTGAGA
>CAINFV010000222.1 GCA_903848235.1 Chlamydiia bacterium
GCGTAGGCGTCTGCCCCGCCAACGGTGGTTCCAAATTCAGGGGGAAGGGTAAGAAAGGCGGCGATGAACCTCCCTAAATACTCATCTGCCACTTCATGGCAGCCAATCTCTTGGCGAAGGGTGCTGTATCGCTGGATCGTTTGATTGATGGAGGAGAATACATAAGAAATCGAAATCCCGATGATGATCATAGCGACACATACCTCTGCCAGCGCAAATGAGCGCTTGGTAGGTTTTTGATCTGTCTTCTGGGAGTGCGACTGCTCGCACCTTTTAGAGGCCAATGGTAAGGTATTCATCAGGAATTGGAATGTAGTGTGGAACGGATAGAAGATACTGGTCGAGAGAAATCTTTTCAGAAGGGGTTGGATTTTTTGTTGGCTGGAGTGTTATCTCCAGCTCCCGTTTTCTATGGGTGATATTTTCAGGTAAAAATCCAAAATCTGATGGAGAAAGCTCTCGCCGAAACTGATCATATGCACGGACAAGGGTCAGCCCATGGCCGCCGAAGAAGCGGAAGGTAGCGGCCTCTACAGCGTAGCCATTCAAACAAAGAGACTCTATACCAGCAAGCCCTCCTATGGATGCATTCTGCTGCGCCAGAAGGCAGAGCTTTACGGAGTCCTTTTCCCACAGATTGACATAGCCTTCAAAGGCTCCAGTGGCGTCCCTCTGGATGACAACATCTCCTACGTGGCCACTTACAGCAGAAAACCGAAATGCCTGAAGAAGCATGCGTTCGATGCGCTCTTTAGAGGTTTTCATCTGCGTTGTACGCAGGGATCTCTTTACCCCGAGGACCACCACCCCTGCGATGATCGCCATCAGGGTAAGCGCTACTAGCACTTCAATGATCGTGAAGGAATGCCTGCGTCGGCAACAGTTGATCAATGTCACGTCCTTGCCGCTCGAGCAGCCCCCTGAGAATCGATATGGATTTCGACAACGCCATTAGCGCCTGGCTCAACGCCAATGCGAAACGCCTCTCCAAAATCATCTCGAAGAAGCGTTAATGGATTCGGGGGGCCAAGCCCTGACTCATTGATGATCTCCGGCCAGTCATTTCTTGTCCCTATCTGGTCTGGATGTTCCGAGAAGTAGAGGGTGAGAATGGCCCTCAGGCGCTCTACACGATGCTTTGTGGCAAACAGCCGTCCTTTATCCAGAGATCTTTGGTAGCTTAAAGCAAGAGCGCCAGTGATGGTAGCGATTAACATCATGACGATGATCATCTCTATCAACGTCACAGAAAAGCGTCGCTTTCGTTGCTTCATGAGTAATCCTCCAATGCCTTTAGACACAGTTCAAACCCAAGTTGCGAGGGGAGTTGTCTTTTGAGGAGAAGAAAGCATCGCTGACATACCAGCGTACGTGAATATCATCACTCAAAATGACAGTCTTGGTTTGTCGAATCTTGACATGCAAGCGCGCTCCTGTCAAGAGCGATCGTGGTCCTCTATCTGCAAGTGGTCTAGCGAAAGAGTTCTTTGAATGAACCTTCTTGCCCTTCCTTGACAATCTGCATCAACGAGATCTTCGACGGACAGACAAAGTCAGCGAGAGCAAAGTCTTCGGGGACAATGTCAAGAAGTCCGTATGAGACAGCCTTATCAAGATCGTCGGCAAGCAGGGCTTTTGCTAAGAGCATGGGAAGCACCTTAAATGGCATGACCTTATCGTAGATCGAGCCGTCGACGAAAGGGCGTACCTCACCGTGTTGGTCGGTCGTTAGATCGTACGTCTTTTTGCGAGGGATGAAGTAGGCATCTGTTGAGGTATAAGCCTTACTCGAAAGACGCATGAAGTTGAGGAAAGAGCGGTCTGTAGGAGATGGTTCTTGAAGGGCTGTGACGACTGTGTGGCCATGGCGGAGAAATTCAGAAGTGGTGACTTCCGTTCCTGTCAGCGGGTCTCCAGATATAAGACGCACAGGGGTTGAGATGAGAGTGTTAGCAACCAAAGAGGAGATGGAAGTGCCAGGGAAGCATCGCACAACCTTTGGCATCTGGGGTTGAAGGCCTGGGCCTGCTACAGCGACAACCTGATCTACCCACAGCCCTCCAGACAGGCAGTAGTGTCCAAGGCGTATGACATCAAGAGCAGTAGCTGTCCATATCAGGTCTTTTGAGGAATGAATAGGGGCAATTTCTTGGATATGGAGCGAGGGGTTTGCTGCTGGATGAGGGCCTTCGACAGTGTGAACTTGGCAGGGTAGAGCGGCGCATAACGCAACAATTGGGGATGAGAGGGCTGTTACAACGTTTACCGTGCCAGAGGTGAGGCGCTGGAGAAGGCGCACCCCTGTTTGAAATTCCTCTTCACGCCCTAGGACTTGCATTTCTGCTGATGGGACAAAAGGTGCTGTTTCTACAGCTTTTACAAAGATGGAGGTTGGAACAAAATCAGGATTTGCAATTCGATTAAAAGGCCTGAAGCGAATCAACGGCAGCAAGCCCGCTGCCAGGAGGTGGTTTACTAACTCTCCTCTCTCTTCTTGTAATAAAAATGTCCTGGGCTCAAGAGCGGGTTGTGTTGGCAGAGGTTCGAGGATGACTTCGAGAGGATGTCGCTTTGCACCGCGATGGATGGCGATGACTTTCGCAGACAGAGGAGCGACGAAGACTCTTCTTGGAGGAACCGGCTCTTGCGCCAGAATGGTTCCGGCGTGTACCTCTTGGCCTTCTTCGACAAGCACGCGCACATGGAGGCGCTCGTACGGGCGAAGATCATAGGCGAATTGGCCTAAGGGAAGCGAAAGTGCTTCATGGCTCATGGGCTGTCCGGCAATAGGGATATTGAGCCCCTTGGTGACTCTGATATGTACCATAGAATCTCTCCTCTCTGGCAAGACCTCCTTCGTACCTTTGTAAAGAGTTTTAAATCAAGATATCTTGATGAACGGTCGTGTCTATGGGGGGTGTGATAAGAGTAGCCAAATTTGATTTGTTGGAGTTAGATTTGGTCCCCATCAGTACCGTTATTTATATAGGCCGCTTTATGGATCTTGTTTATTTTTGGCTTAAGAGACTTTGTTTTATTATTCTTATCGCCATTTCCCCTGCCGCTCCCCTCGTAGGACAGACGTCTGCAAACGAAAAAGCTAAGCAGCTAGAGACACTGGCGACTCATTCCTCAGGAGGGTTGTCTGATATTCCTGAGGAAATTCGAGCGCTGCGATCAGGTCCTGTCACGCAACGGGTGAAGGTTTCAAGTGATGGTGTCTTGACGATTGCTAAGTCGTTTCATTGCAAGCCATTTTCTGGGCAGTGTGATACGGGCAAGCCAGTTGTGGCTACAAGCCTGAAGAGATTTTCTCTCGCCGCTTTGAAAAACGGGGCTTCGCGCTGCTATGAAATTAACCGTCATGTCAACACACTACAGCTCTTTGATAGCGAATGCGGCTGGTCGTTAGGCTTTGCATCGACAGCGGACACAGAACGGGCGTTTGCGCTATTAGGATCGCTGATTGCCAGTGCACGCCCAGCCACTGCGTCACCCGCTTTTTCTCCAGCAGCAGTAGCGGCCCACGCTGGATTTAAATATCTTGTCGTC
Source organism: Chlamydiia bacterium (assembly GCA_903848235.1). GTDB lineage: Bacteria > Chlamydiota > Chlamydiia > Chlamydiales > FEN-1388 > CAINFV01. The sequence goes on from CAINFV010000222.1 coordinate 3,553, forward strand.
TCCTTTCGCTGCGAAGATGTTGCAGATGGAGTGCGATTACTTTCGATGTCAGAGCCTTCTCCTAGACTCCTCTGCTGGCTTACCAAAAGCACTCCTGATAAGGTAGAAGAGGTCTGTGCTGAGTCAATGAATCGACTCCCTCTATTTTTCTTTGATCTTTCGCTCCTTGACACGTCCTCCTTTTTTACGCTGTCTATTCCAGGGTGCTCCTCCTTTTTACCCTGTTCTATTGGGGATGATGTTGTGCAATCGGTATATTCTGCTGAGAAGAGCAGTTTTGAGTCTTTTGTCAAACGCTCCCCTTATGTTGGAATTCACTTTCAAACCATGCCTTCTTTTGCTCCAATTGCTGTAGTGTGCAAGCTGCGCGATGAACATGTCATAGCTAAGGCGGCCAAGGTGAGCGGCCTGCGTATAAAAGAGGCAGATTGGCACCTCTTTTCTGGATTAAACCCTGTCGACGGGATTCCTCGAGGAACGACCTCCTCATGGGTGACAGGGATGAGCGACACCTCCTACGACATTCTGCGCACCTGCCTTTTTTCCAAAGAACTTACCCCCGCCATTTTTGCCTATATGATCTATCCAGAATTCCCCTCTTTGAAAAAGCTGTTGAACACGAAAAGCCGGTATCAGAAGGACCTTTCCTTAGAAGAGATGATCTGTCGTACGTCGTGCTCACTGAAAAAAAAGATCGCTCAACTCTCTGAATTTCAAGGCAGGGTTCTTCGCATTGCATTAGCCACTCATGAACTTGGCAGCCCTTTTGGCGAAGATACTGATCTTGGCTATAACAGCTGGCCGATAGCTCTTGCACTGGCAGAAAAGGTGGGGATGACAGAGCAAGAGAAAAAAGCGCTTCATGCACTAATCGACGATTCTTCTCTTTGTACGGCTCCAAAAAAGGACAAAAAGAAAAAAACAGATTTTCTCTTCTCCTCTTTTGTCCAAGAATCACGTACCGCCACTGAGATAGGGATCTGTTTACAACAGTGGCTACAAATAAAAGCCTGTTTTTACGAGGTGCTCGAGCAACACGTGAGGCTTTCAGCTGCCCGGAAAGAGATAGCCTTGACAGTGAAGTCTCTTTGTGGAAAGTATGCGGCGATATTGCCTTTTGGCGTCCCTAGAGGTCTTGCTTTTTGCAAGGGGCCCTTGAATACACGAAGTCTGTATTCGAGTTATGTGTGGGAAGAGCGCGATGCTCAACATCGTGATGGTTTATCTCTTAAGCGCCGACGTGAAAAATTTGAGCAGATGCTAGTCGATGGGGTAAAGACATCATGGAAGGGCAAATTCTGGGATTGGCTGAAAAAGGAATTACAAAATGATCCGTTACCATCGAATACATATCTGAATGATGATGAGCGCGATGCTATCAGAGCGACGTTTAAAGAAGGGGTCTTAGTGGCTCCTCAACTGCCTCAGACTGATGATGAGGTAGAGATGATGTTTGTCATTGATGACTGGGGCAGGGTATTTATCGGTGAGAAGAAAGACGGTAACGGACAGTCTCATGAGAGAGGGTTTAATCATGCCTCTATTTTAGGAGGACGTCCCGTTTCCTGCGCAGGGAAAATGTCCTTTAGGAATAGGAAGCCAACGCAAATAACAGATCACAGTGGTCATTATCGTTGCGGGCCTAAAGAGATCGTAGAGGCCCTGAAAGTATTCGAAACGATGGGTGTACGTGTGGCCGATATCAAAATCGTAGCTGGTGAATAGTCTCGCGGCCTTTGAGCTCATCTGGAGGTTTCTAACTGAACTTCGATGGCAAGAAGCTCGTGTATAAACTCTTCGGAGTACATTTTCTGTGGATCGCCTTCTACCTCTGCTTTTATTTTTTCAATCTTTAGTAAAAGCTGCGGATTGCTTTTTGCACGCTCTGTAAAATACAAAAGCGTGTTTTGTATGAACTGCCTCCCTCTGTCTGCGAGCATGCTCATGACGCCCTCTTTTGACTCCTGTGCCTGTAGATGAACAGCGCAGATATACTCTTCAATGTATTTCGACATTTTCTCAAATCCATCACTTCCAAGTTGAGAGCATCTGGCAAACAGGGCAAGGAGTTCTTTGTGTGTCAGGTGGAGATCTCCGGCAAAAATTTTTAGACAGACACGGTTGATAAGAAATGAAGGGTCATCGCCCAAGGATGGTGGCGTTTTTCCCTCCTCAATGAGGGGATAGATGGCGCCAGAGTGAATGTTAACAATGGCAAGAGTTCTGTCATAACGGGAACGGTGCCGACAGAGCGCAGCTGCATCATGCTGGTCTAACGCAACCATAAGCGTCCCTTTTGGGCTACGCAGGTAGAGGGCAAGCTCTATTGGCTTAGAATGTACTGTAAAAGGTGAAAAGGTTGCCTGTCCTATTGGATGAAGATTGAGAGTGGTTCCGACTTCATCAGGAATGATGACGGCTGCATTCGCGAGGTCCTCGTGAGATTGAAAAATACTTTTCAATGGAATGATTCCAGATATGCTTGGTCCGGAAGCATCCCTCAGGATATCCTCAGTATCACCTAATTTTGCAGACGTAATAAATCGACCCCAATTTAAAGTATAAGTCTTCCATTCGAAAGGCATCCCTTCTTCTTGTGCCAATGCTCTGGTCTGTGTCTGAATCTGTGTCTGAGTCTGTATCTGCATCATAGTTTCTTGATCCGAAGGAGCGTCTATAACGCTGCTTGGAAGTACGCTTGCCATTTTCATAAGTTCTGAAATCGCTTGATCAAATTCTCCGTGATCCAACATTCCTTTCTCTACCAAGTATGTATACGCTCTGGATTGACGAGTCGTTTTGACGATCTCATCGAGTTTGGTAAGCGTCTCAACATGTATTTGTCTCTCTCCATACTCATCAAACGGCTCTTTTGGCTTTTTGGATATAAAGAGACTTTCGCATGCCTCCAAGGCTTCGGGCAGTTCTTCTGCTCCAATTCTCAAGATGAGATTGTAAAAGGCTTTTTGAAGTAAGGCGTCTACTTTATGTTGGAACGCTCGGAAATTATCCATTGACTGACGTTCTATCTTATTTGCCAAGCCAAAGGCTACGATATGCCGTAACTCTACCGCCATTGCTGGGTCGAGATCCAGCTGTGGGCGGATAAGCTGTTCTGTCTCTTTGTTGATGACGATCGAAACATGCTGCCCCTTGCCAAATTTTCTCAGACGCCATATTCCCTGAAAAAACTCGCTGTCAAGATCATCCTTTCCAACATAGACTGAGCAGTGGGCTTGGGCGCTAATTTTGAAATCTGCTCCCGTACTAAACGCTTTAGACCAAAATGCTGTTAGTGTCTCCGGCTTAAAAAGGTCTTTGGATGGATATGGATGGCTTGTTCGTTGTCTATCAAGAATACGAGGAATGTCCTGCTCATCGTGATAGACAACGCCTTGTATGGGTGGACCGCATGAGTCCAAGATCTTTTGTGCTACTTCAATCCCCTTTTTATCTTTGAGAGCGCCTCCGATATCAATGATTCCGCAGTTTGGCTGATACAGTTCGGAAAGCGTGTCTGATGATAGGACTGTTACCTTTTGATCTTCTCTGGATAAGATCGAGAGTGTCCGACCTATAGTTTCCAGGGAAGGTTTTGATGGTACAGGGTAAGCATCCTTGTTCCACAACGTACCAGAGAATCCTCTCAAAATACTGCACATTGTCTTGAATATTTGTGTTGTTGTTTTCGAGTATGCATTTGGGCGAGAGATCTTTGTGAGAATGTGCTGTTCAATGAACATCATTTTACAAGTGACGTGCTCTGGTTTTGACAAATAGTCGACAAGTATCTGTGGGCATTCTTCCAGAGACGAGTTGAGTAATCTCAGCGCCAGCTGATCACCAAACGCTGCTCGAGCTACCCTAGCAGCGTCCGTCTCCTCGATTTTCATTCCTGGATTTTCTTGTATTTGTCTTCGAGCATGATCGCGAAGATCGTTGAGATATGGTACCACATACGGAAGCATGCGATCTGCCGGCAACTTCAGAAACATCAGGATCGTATAGTCAATTTCTTCAAGAGTGTTGCCAAAACGTGATCCAGAGACAGGCTTTCCTTCCGAATATGGCACGGCATATGGGGCTGCTGCTGCTTTTGTAGCCGGCTCACCATAGCGAATGCCTATAACTGCAGTACATGTCGCTGGTAGAATCGAGTGAATTTGCGTGTATGCGACGGCCAATATATCTCTCATCGTACTTGGGAGGTGTGCTATATCCTTCTTTGGACGGGTGCCTTTTAAGTACTCAAGCACCAGCGCGCCTTCACGCCCCATTGTTTCCTCGATGATTGGATCACCGGATTTGTTTAAAAACTCAACAAATTCCTCTACGAGAACTGGTGAGATTTGTTCCCTAAATTGGAGAGGGTCGGCGGGGAGTGGATATTTCGCCAGGAGAAGTGCGTGAAGGATCGTTGAAGTATGTATTGTTGTTGGATGAATAGGTTCAAGAGGTGATATCGACATCAAGTGTTCTTTCAATACGTCCCACACGGCATGCACTTCATCAAAGAGAAATGATCCAGAGGTGGCCATCAGGCTTAAAATCGATTGAAACAATTCGATTTCTTTGTGCGTTTCTTCGCCTTGTTCTTTTTGAATTGTGGACAGAAAGTGTAAAAATAGCCCTGTAATATCTTCTGGGCGTACTAAAACAACTTGATGGTTTGCCAGAGCATTTCTTAACCCTCTCTCTATCTCCTTAAGCGTTGAATATGGAATAGCTGTGTTTGGCTGCAGTTGCCATGAGAAGGCCTGTGTTGAAAAGCTATCCTGCAACGATTTTGCAATCTGCGGAGCCATAGAGGCGAACAGATTTGATGGAATGATGCCAAAGGAGAGTTTACCTTTCTGTGCCATGAAATAGGTGATCAGAGGCATCAACACAGACGTTTTTCCGGATGCCATAATCATTTCTTGCACTTTCGATTCTGAGCCTGCCTCCCCGGATAAAAAGTCACCTAAAGTTTCTATCTGGTTGGGTCTTAGGAAATGCCCAAAAGTATCTTCGAATATGAGGTATTCCGGTGCTTGTGCTGGAACATAAGCTCGCTTGGCCCCAACGAGCTCGCGCAGCTCCTGTATCTCCTCTTGCGTCAGGGTTTCTTTGGCTGCACATTCTGTGCCTACGCGGAGAAGTTCTTGGAGATGCTGCTGCCTCGTTTTGTGTACTAAATATTCAATGATTTTCTCTCGGAGTGTTCGGGCATTTTCTACAGTGAATGCTGGATTTAGTTGTAAAAACCCATTTGGGAATGGAGCTAACATTGCATTCACAGCGTCTTGCACTGTTATCTTACGCACCATTCTTGCAGATCCAAGTGTGGCTTGCGCTGCGTGGGCCTCCTCCTCGCGAAATGTTGCCGACAAAAGCTCTCGTATTTCTTTTCGATCCTTTTTCAGAGTAGCCTTAAGCGCTTTGCTTTTTGTTTCGATTTCTTTTAAAGACTCTTCTAAATGGGCTCTATCCACCGTAATGGCAGTTTGCGCAGTTGCTCGTCTGGCAAATTCGCTGGCTGCTGAGCCATACTCAGAGCATGCCATCTGTGCAATTGGCGGCCTAGCCTTGATACAGGAAACAACGGAAAGGGCGTATTGCAGTCCAGCCGATGGTTCTATTTCTGCTATGGTTTCAGAAAATACCTCTTGAAAACTCCCTTCAAGTGAAACTTGAGACGGATCCTCAATCTGTGAGACTTCTGCTTCCATTGGGGAGGCTTTTGCTTCCCCTTCGTCGAGAGCACATTCCTCAGCCTCGCTCGTCAAGGGAGTCCCTCGAATGATCTCTAAAGATTCAGGGGATACTTCCTGACACTGTTGTTCATCAAATATGCTTTGCGCAACTGAAATTAACCCATCGAATTCTTTTTGCTGGATGAATGGTGAAAACGTTAGTGTTATTTTTTTATTAACTTCAGCACATTCTTTACGAAATCTTTCCGGATTTTCTAAGGCAGCTAAAAGAATCGCCGCCGCTGTTTGTTTGCTTGAAACTTTCCCCCTAGCTGCGATTGATAGAATTATTTTGACTCTTTCAACTTCC
>CAINFV010000223.1 GCA_903848235.1 Chlamydiia bacterium
ATGGTACTATCGAAGGGTTTTCGTCAGAAGGATTTCTGATACTACGGACTGTAGAAGGAAAGCAGATCTCTGTTGCTCAAGGCGTTATTGAAAACTAGTTTTTTAGCTTGTCGGCAGATTTCCAAGTGACGGCACTACCACAAGAGACGAATGGACTTTCGAGCTGAGCACCTGTTGGATAAACCCTAAGGTGCCATAGAGCGCCATAGGGCAGGAGGCACACGCCCCCCGATAGGCAATTGTCACCTGGCTTCCGTTGACCAGGTCAAGGATGTCAACGCCGCCGCCATCACGGCCGAGCGCTGGAGCAATCTCTGCCTCAACGACAACTCTGATGAGAGCGAGCTTCTGGTCATGAGAAAGAGCATCCCATTCCGGATGGGCCTCTTCCATCTCAGCTCTCCTCCACGACAAGTGTGGAGATAATATCTTTGAGCTGACGAAGGCCTTCTCCAGTTTCTGCGGAGACTTCAATGATACAAGGATGGTTGACCGCTGTGCGAAACTCTGCCACAAACTCAACCGATGATTCTAAATCACATTTATTCAAAACGACGCATGAAGGACGGTTGAGAAGGTCTGGGTCATAGGCGCGAAGCTCTTGGAGCAGCACCTGGTAGTCTGACACAGGGTCTCTGCCATCAACACCGGCAGCGTCGAGAACAAACAGCAAGGCACGCGTTCTTTCTATGTGACGCAGGAACTCTAAGCCAAGCCCGCGATTCTCATGAGCATTTTCGATGATGCCCGGGATATCTGTGAGCAATACTCTACGGCCGCCTTCAAAGGAAATAAAACCGAGATTTGGAGTTAGCGTGGTAAAGGGATAGGCGCCGATTTCTACTTGTGTATAGGTAAGCTTCATCAGCAAGGTGGATTTCCCCGCATTGGGGTAGCCTACCAGCCCAACGTCGCCAATGAGCTTGAGTTCAAACTCTATCTTTCGATGTTCGCCAGGCTCGCCAGGAGTTGCAATGTTGGGAGCTCTATTGGTAGAACTTTTAAAGTGGGTATTTCCCTTGCCGCCCTTCCCACCCTGGCAGAGCACAAACTCGTCATGGTAGTTCGTTCCGTCAAACAGAATTTCTTTGGTGTCAAGGTCGCGGACCAGTGTTCCTGGCGGGATTTTCAAGATCGCGTCTTCGCCATCCTTACCCTTGCAGCAAGAAGAGCCACCCTTGCCACCATGTTCTGCAGTGATTTTACGGATATGACGAAACCACTCTAAACCAGAAGTGTTTGGATCAACGAGGAGACGGACTGAGCCGCCATGGCCGCCATCGCCGCCGGCAGGGCCGCCTTTTGGGATAAATTTCTCCCGACGCCAGGAAACAATGCCATTGCCACCATCTCCTGCAGCGATTTCTATATCAACACGATCTACAAACATTCTCGTTCTTCAAAAATTGATTTCCATCGCAGATGAAAAAAAAGGATGTTGGCCAAAGGCTCAACATCCTAACTTCACTCACGACAGCTGAATTATTTAGACAGCCAAAGCTGGTGTGACAGAGACGAGTGTCTTCGTCGTCTTTCGAAAAACGACAAAGCCATCGACTACTGTGAACAAGGAATCATCGCAAGCGCGACGTACATTGTTGCCAGGATGCCATTTCGTCCCACGTTGACGCGCAAGAATACTTCCTGCTGTCACAAACTCACCTTCATACACTTTAATGCCAAGGCGCTGAGAGTTAGAATCACGGCCGTTCTTCGACGCACCCTGACCTTTTTTATGTGCCATTGTAGTTTAGCTCCCTTACCCTTGAATATCGACAATTTTCAGCTGAGCATAGCGCTGACGATGACCAAATTTTCGGTATTCGTTTTTGCGTTTCTTATATTTCAGTGACGATATCTTTGGTCCTTTTACCTCAGCAACATACTGAGCTTTGACAACATAGCCAGGAACCATAGGGGCTCCAAGGACCACGCTTCCATCGTCGTTAGAAACCATTAACACGTCGTTCAGATCTACCTGTTTACCAGGTTCTGCATCAAGGCAATCGACGTGAATGACATCGCCTTTTTGGACGCGAAATTGCTTGCTGCCAGCTTGAATAATTGCGTACATAGCGTTTGAAAGGGCTCCTCGCTCAAAATGGACTATCCTTACCTCACCATGTGAGGGAAGGCTGGCAACCAGGATACCAGACACCCCCCTTTTCCTGGAACCATTTTTGTCGAGTTAGGGACTACGATTCAGTATTACTGGGCGCTGGGCTCATCCTGGGCCCGGCGCTGGCCTCGTAAACGCTGAAAATATTCAAGCCGCCGTTCGAGCTCTCTTTCAAACCCCCGTTGTACGGGAACATAATAGCTCTTCTCTCGTACCCCTTCAGGAAAATACTCCTGCCCGGAAAACGCATCCACACACTCGTGATCCCACTCATACCCTTTTGAAAATCCCTGCTGCTTCATCCATTGTGTGGGGGCATTGAGGATGTGAGTTGGAGGCATGAGATGAGACGTCTCTGCAGCAGCAGCCCGCGCCTTGTCAAAGGCAACGTAGGCAGAAGCGCTCTTTGGTGCAAGCGCCAGATACAGCGCAACTTCCGCTAAGGCAAGCTCTCCTTCTGGGCTACCCATTGCTTTGTAGCATTCCTGAGCACTCAGCGCATATGGCAGAGCTTGGGGATCGGCAAGGCCTATATCTTCAATCGACATCCGAATCAGCCGACGAGCAACATAGAGGGGGTCCTCGCCCGCCGTTAAGAGTCGCGCTAGCCAATACAATGCAGCCTGACAGTCTGACCCGCGGACAGCTTTATGAAGGGCTGAGATCAAAAAATATCGACCTTCGCCTTCTGATGTTAACCCGCCAACATGGTGAGAGAGGAGGTCGCGAAGGCTATTCACATTATAGCTAGCAGCGTTTTGCTGTTCTACCAGCGGCTCGATCAATGTCAAAAGTTTTCGTGCATCGCCGACCGACCACCCGATCACCAGCCGTTTGGCGTCTTCATCCATGGATAGGTGAGGATGGGATTCTAAGACTCTGTTGATGAGCTTGAGTAACTCCTCATCTCCTAACGATGCAAAGGTCAGCACCGTCATCCGTGAGAGAAGAGCGCTCGAGAGGACAAAGGACGGATTCTCAGTGGTCGACGCCACGAGAGCAACAGTCCCATCTTCGACAGCCCGTAAGAGAAGATCTTGCTGAGGACGCGTCAGCCGATGGATCTCATCGATCCAAAAGATTGTAGGTCGAAAGAGAGGGGAGCTGTTGGCCTCCTCAAGAACGCGTTTGACTTCGGCGGCCTGGAAGAGCGTTGGATGGAGGTCAACATGAGGGCAGGAGAATGAGGCTAGATAGATACGCGCTAAGGACGTCTTCCCACAACCTGGAGGACCCCAAAACAGTAAACTTGCAGGACGGCCTCTGGCAATCGAGCGGCGGATAACACCATTTTCTTGAAGCCACCGCTCCTGACCAAAAAACTGATCAAAAGCTTTTGGGCGAAATCGTTCTGAAAGTGAAAGTACGTGAGTCATGCGTTCTATTGTATTACCGCCATCCCTTCACTTCAACTGGACTTTAGCATTTTTTGGGCCCGATTTCGCATTCGTTACTTATTTCACCGGGCATCCATAGGGAATAGTCTCCGGAGGAACCACTCTTCGATCCTTAATGGCGTTTTCTAAGGCATTTTTCAACCAAGGCAGGTTATTGAATTGTTCAATTTCCGCAGGGTCTGTGCCTCGTAAACTGTCAACAGCTCCTCGGTACAGCATTGTCCCGTCCTTGCCAATGACCATAACCTCTGGCGTCCTTTGCGCTCCGTATAAATCCGCCAGTTCACAAGCATCATCGATAATCACTGTTGTCGGATGAGCTCCCCACTGCTGTAATTGCGCCTTCCACTCTTCCGCGGATAAATAACCCGAACGGTCAGGAGAACTTGAATCGACAAGAATCCACACCACTCCCACAGACGGTTGGGTGAAGCGCTTTTGCATAGCTTGCATGTCTCCAACACCATCATTTGTATCTTTCGAATAGTGCTTCTTGACATAAGGGCACTTCGGATTTGTCCATTCCAAAACGACGATCTTACCCCTGTGACTTTCTAAAGTGACTTCCTGGCCATTATAATCTTTCATCTGAAAATTCGGGGCTTCTCTCCCCACTTCGGCATATCCATACAAGGCACCGACAGCACAGATACACGCAACGATGATTCCTTGAAACAACGGGCGATGAGTCATACTCTCACTTTTCTCCTTTCGGAATGATCCTAAATACCGGTGACAGTTGAAGAATTGGGCATAGTGCCTTTGTAGCGAGTTTCTATTGAATTTTTCAACACAATACGTTACGTAAATATAAAAGTTCATTTATTTGAGGAGAACCTTGCATGAAGAAGACCGCCATTCACATCACTTTCCTTTTTGTTCTTTTGGGAGGGACCCTCTCAGCTCTGTCACCTCAACTCCAGTATGGTGATGCTGCGTCTGATGCCAGAAGAGATGCCGATCGTCGACGACGCCAGCAAGAAGCCACCCGCAAAGATGAGGAGAGAAGACGAATCCGTAACGAGGAAGAAAAGAATCAAGAGCAACGACTCAATCCAGATCGCATCTTCATAACCTCCTTAGAATAGAACTTCGGAAGTTCAGAACTTGCCATCTGTAATGGCTGAAGAAGAGCAGCTTCAGCCATTACCAACCAATCTTTCTATTCATCAGAAGAGCAATCCCCCCTACTATTAAACGGGGTGGCAACCTGAAGTTCAGGATGCATATTACGTTGCTTCTTCTGCCTTTCGGGGCGGGCCCCATCTTGACGCCCACTGCGATCGCGACTCCGGGTTTGACTAATTTCATCACGATCTCGATCATCGCAATGAGAGTCCCGATCCCGTTCCTGATGTTCACTCCTCTCCATTTCTCTGCCTTGATCTGAGTCAGCATGCAAGAAACGAGGGGTAAAAGTTAGGATTGATGCTCCAACGAGAGCGAGGAGCCACGCCCTACCGCACATCTTTGAGATCATAGCCATATCCTCCCATTTGTACATTGCCACCCAAGTTGCCACCCAATGGCGTCAACTTGGGTGTTTCCCTCAGCACTGGATGGGAATGGCTTCGCTAGAAAGACCTCCCCACTACCTGCCGTGGTTACTTTATTAAGTAATACATTTTATTTATAAAATCAATATTTATATCGCATATTCATAAAAATAATTTGTTTTGCAAAAGAGAAAGAAATATCTAAAAAGCAATATGGATTTTCACTAAATCCGACAGTGATTGGAAGAAACACATGCCTTGGAGCATACTTTCCCAACCCCTCTTCTCCCCGTGAGGAGGTCGAGCGGCAATCACCATAGTCCTAGAAAATGGAGCGAGATAATTATGGTTTTTAAAAGGTTTTTTGCACTTTTACTACTATCTCTTCTTTCACTGAAGGGCGCCGCATTCTGCCAAGGCGACGAACAAATAATTCGAGAACTATTTGAGAGAACCACTGGCCGAACGACCTTTTCCTTGAATATCATCCCCATTGCAGAGGGGCTCACGAATAGAAATTACAAGGTCTTCTTTGATGGGGATCCCGTCTTTGTTCGCCTCGGACATAAAGATCCTCATTCGCTCAGGATTGACAGAGCCAAAGAGCTCTCTATGTATAGGCTTGTAGAAAAGGATGGCATTGCTCCTCAGCTGCTGTATTCGGATCCATCGACAGGAACTCTCGTCGCCCCCTTTATCCAAGGAACTCCCTATGGAAAAAAAGGAGGACAATGGCTGTACGAACGAACTGAGTCGATACGAAAAATCGTATCTCTGCTCTGTCGCACTCATGCCCATCAATCTCCAGGTCTTCAAGAGATTGAGTACCCCTTCCATATCATCGAGGCCTATATTCAACAAGCCCGTGCTGCCTCGGCTCTTCTGCCGAAGGATATAGATCGCGCCCTCGATATGGTTCGAACACTGAAGAGCTATCACCCACAACACTCAAGCGTGCTCTGCCATCAAGATCTGGTCCCTGACAATTTCATCTTTGACGGGGAAAACTTATTCTTAGTTGACTGGGAGTATGCTGACTGGGGAGATCCAATGTATGACTTAGCAGCCCTCTGTATCGAGCATCAGTTTGACGAAGAAGAGAAGGAGATGGTTCTTCAAAACTACTTCCAGACGCCAACCGAAAAAGAAAGGGTACACTTGGAGATGATGTGCATGCTTTATTCGTTGAGAGACGCTCTGTGGTACTTCATTGAAAATAATCCCTCTCCAGAAAAACGGTGCGATTACCTCGGGTTGGCGTACTATCACTATCACAATTTTTACGCCTCAGCACAATGGCTGCAAGACCATCAGGTATCCCTCGCCTCATATAATACCGCTTCCACTTGAAAGTTGGAATTTTTTGCCGCGTTAAAGACTCGAGCTTTGATCCATCAAAAAACATCCAATAGTACACTATGGGGTGTTTTTTGATGGTCAAATCTCGAGCCTTTTCCGCGACAAAAAACCTCAACTTTCAACTGTCAG
>CAINFV010000224.1 GCA_903848235.1 Chlamydiia bacterium
GAAAGACCATCAGCAGCTGATAGGGAAGGTGCGTGAGGTACTAGCGACATATAAGAAAAACGAGTTGCTGATCAAGATTGGAGAGTACAAGCGGGGGTCTGATAAAAACGTGGATTTCTCTATTGACTATGTCGACAAAGTAAATCGCTTTTTGCGACAGTCAATTGACGAACGTTCCACATGGCAGGAGACGCAGCAACAACTAAAAGCGCTCTTTAAATAGGCGTTTGGAACGAGAGTGACGAACCGTGACAAGTGAAAACATGCCTGCCTACCCACTGGCAGAGGTGCTCGACGTGAAGCACCACCGGGTGGAAGTGGCAGAGATGGTGGTCAAAGAGAAGCAGAAGCTCCTTGAAGCTGAACAGCAGAAGCTTAAAGAACGAGAAGCAGAGCGCGACAAGGTGAAGATCCACCTGAAGGCAAAGGTAGACCAGCTTCGCAGCCTGTTTGATGAAGGGACGACAAGCGATAAAATTGACAGAAGCAAGATATACATCAAGGTCGTGCGCGAGAAGCTCGCTATAGAAGAGAAGAAGGTAAAAGACCAAAAGCAACAAGTAGATCTTGCTGAGAAGAACTTAGCGATAGCGAAGAACCAGCTTAAAGATAGAGAAAAAGAAAGAGATAAGATTATCACCCACAGAAAAGAGTGGTTGAAAGAGGCAAAAAAAGAACTACAAGTCATCGAGACCCGTGCGGAAGATGAGCTGGGCTCGACGATGTTTTTGTCGAGAATGGTACAAGCGAAAGAAGAAGAACGGCGACCTCATAGGCGGCCAAAGAAATCGAGGGGAGGGGAAGAGTATGACAAGCACACCACGTAATATTATACCCGTCAGCCCTGAGGGCGACGAGGATGTATCTCGTGAAGCAAGGGTAACACGACCTGCCGCTGAGAAGGTAACGCCTTCCCAACAAGGCCGGTTCCTAGGAGCGCTCGAGAAAAAAGAGCCGAAAAAAATTGTAAAGCCAGGTACCGAGAATGCAGAAGCAGCTGATGAAGCAGAAGGTGCCGAAGAGCCTGTTGAAGGCGGTACTGTCTTTCATCTGGCGAAAGCAAAGCCGGTGAAGAAAGACGGCTCTTCTGGCGAATCGTTCACAGGAGAAGAGTCAGAAGATGAAGGCAAGGCCACAGTCATGATTCCAGAGCAAAAACCAGTGATGCCAACACAACCTACGGCGGCTCAGCAGCAGATGGTGGCAGCATCGCAACCACAACCACTGCCGCGACCTATTGAAGGCCCGAAAGAAAAGGTGGAAACAGTAGTGCCAGAACGTGGTGCTGTACGAGCGGCGAGGCTAACATCCACGCCCGAAGAAACCGTTCCTACTGCTCCACGAGATGTCGGCGCATTCCGCAAGCTGATGGAAGAAAAAGGAAAGGGAGCAGAACAAGTCCCTGAACAAGTTGCTGCAATGATAGGCCCCCAAAGACCAGCGGTCACACCAACGTCAGTTGGCGAGGCGGCGCAGCCAGTAGAACGCCCGATGCCAACACGTCAGGCGATTATGGAAATCCTTCGTCAGACAGCAGATGCCATTGCCACCTTTGTGTCAAAGCATGAGGTAAGAACTGTCGTCACGATAAAGCAACCGCCAATCTTCGAGGGGGCAACGCTGACCGTCACAGAATATTCATCAGCTCCTCATCAGTTTAACATCACCTTTGAGAACCTCTCTCCAGATGCTCGGCGCCTGCTAGAGTCCACTGCAAACCAACAGACGCTCAAGCAATCGCTCGTTGAACGGGGATATACCGTTCAGAATGTCTTTGTCGAAGCCACATCACGCCCTGCCGTCACACCAATAGTCACCGAGACAAAAAGTGAGTCGCAGACGAAGAAAGAGTTTGGCGACGAAGACCAGGGTACCGGCGGAAGCACAGGAGGAGAAGCCGGCGGCGCTCAGTAAGCAACTACCCCTCCCTCATAAAAAAACCCCTATGGTATCCATGGGGGTTTTTTTTACGCTCACCATTTCAGTATAACATCAGTAATTTGATATCCTGTATCGTATTCTTGTCGCTACTATCCTAACGAGATCCAGACCCCATGAGCATTATCTCCGTCAACAATCTGAACAAACAGTTTCGGATCCCTCGCCGCAGAAAAGGGCTCCTCGGCAGCATCATCTCCCTTTTCTCACGAGAATACGACATTCACAATGCTCTAGACGGTGTTTCTTTTGATATTGACGAAGGAGAGCTCGTTGGCTACATCGGCCCCAATGGCGCCGGCAAGAGCACCACGGTAAAGATTCTCTCCGGCATTCTTGTCCCCTCAAGCGGCGATGTGAGTGTCATGGGAAAAAGACCCTGGGAGAACAGAATTGACACTGTCAAGCATCTTGGGGTTGTCTTTGGCCAGAAAACTCAGCTCTGGTGGGATCTTCCTGTCATCGAATCCTTTGAGCTGATCCGCGATATCTACGGAGTGTCAGACGCGAACTATAAGAAGATACTCTCCTCCCTCACCGACATGCTCCGCCTCTCAAAGCTCTTCAACATCCCTGTCCGCCAGCTCAGCCTTGGCCAGCGCATGCGCTGCGACCTTGCGGCATCACTTCTCCACTCACCGAAGATTCTCTTTCTCGATGAGCCCACCATCGGTCTTGACGCCGTCAGCAAGCTTGCTGTACGCGATTTCATCCGCCATCTGAATAAAGAGCACAAGGTGACGATTTTGCTGACCACTCATGATATGGACGACATCGAAGCCCTCTGCAAACGGGTGATTGTCCTCAATGAGGGAAAAATATTCCTCGATGGCTCTCTCTCCTCCCTGCGCAAAAAAATCTCTCCAGAACGGCGGCTGATCCTTGATTTGATCAACGAACATGATACCGTATCCGACCCGCAGGCAACCTTTGCCCACCAAGAGGGGCACCGCGTCTTCTTGCGTTTCGACCCAACCCTCTGCTCGCCTCCTGAGCTGATTGCCCGCATCCTCTCCAAGCACGCCATCCGTGACCTGTATGTGGAGAACTTACCCATAGAAGAGATCATCGCCAAGTTCTACCGAGGAGCCTCGGCATGAGAGGATACCTTGCTGTCATACGATGCCGCATAGCAGCTCTGCTTCAATATCGATCTGCTGCCTTTGCCGGCGGGCTGACGCAGCTGTTCTGGGGAGGGATCAAGATGATGATCCTCGTTGCTCTGTATTCGCAGAGCTCTAGGCCGCAGCCCATCTCTCTATCTGCGGCGATCACCTTCACCTGGCTGGGGCAGGCTGCTGTCACACTCCTGCCATGGGATGTTGACGAAGAGAGTGAGGAGTCAATCAGAAGTGGGAACATAGTCTATACCCTCACTCAGCCCTTAGATCTCTTTTGGATCTTTTTTTCACGCTCCTTCGCCATCCGCCTTATACCAACCCTCATGCGCGCTCTTCCTATTTTCATAGTAGCAGGGCTGTTCTTTGGCCTCTCCTCCCCTGCCTCATGGGGCGCTGGAAGCGCTTTTGTCTGTTCCATGATCTTCGCCACTATCCTCTCATCAGCGCTTACCACGATGGTCGTGACAACACTTTTTTGGACTATGTCAGGAGAAGGGATCCAGCGCATACTGCCTCACCTATCCCTTCTGCTCTCTGGCCTTATCGTCCCTCTGCCGCTGTTTCCTGAGTGGATGCAGCCGCTTCTCAACGTACAACCCCTTCGCGGCATCGTC
>CAINFV010000225.1 GCA_903848235.1 Chlamydiia bacterium
ATTTATCATAGATGGCCTGCCCAGGCCGATCTATGATAAATGCAATCGTCTGAGAGACAACCCTCTGCGAACTCGGTGCCCAAAAAATGCTAAAGTCCAGCAAAGATGTGTATATGTTTGTGTCATAATTGAAAAAGATTTCCTTACAACAGCATAAACGAGGTTCTTGCTTCGATTGTTATTTTTATAGTAATCTAAGCGATCTTTTTGTTTTTCAAAGAAGTTTTAACCTTGGCAATAATGTTTTTATGTCGTTACATTCTGTTTGTTTTGCCGGTTTTGAAGAGTCATTTCGATACCTGTTAGGGCAAGAAAAGCTTTACTATCCATCCCAAGTCTCCCCACTACTCAATACCTGCTCTCAGGTTGCGATTGCCCTCAAGGATGGTTCCCCTGAATCCGTGAAACAAAACATTCGTGCCATATTCCAAGTTTCTCATGCCATTTTTATCAAATTCCAAAATTCGTGGTCTCTGCGCGATCAACAAGAACTGCTCTACTTTACGATGTCTCTTATAACCCTTTCACCGAATACTGCTGGAGATATTGTAAGGGGAATAGAGGGGACCGTTGTTACAATATGTCAGGTTTCTATAGACATTTTTGAAAAACGAGCAAGGGTGGAGACCGTTGCAAATCCCCAAGATATGCTTCACTCATTGGGTAGGGCGTTGAAATGCCTTGACCTACGAGTTGCACCCCTTTTGCAAGTAATCAACCTATACAAACGATGTACAACCCTTTTCTTACAAGAGTTAGCTACTTGCGACGAGGGTGTTTTTCTCTGCTCAAATCAAGAGTTTGGGCAAATAGCTATTCACATAAGTGAACTTCGAGGCGGAAGTACCCAGGTGGTGAGCCATTGGAAGGATCTTCTTGCGAGCGCTCTAAGAGAGAGTGGAGATCAGGCTCATTCCTACGTATTTATAGAGCGGCTCTTGCGTATTTTGTTGATCACAGCAGGTGGAGTGTTTAGGGCTCGCATGCACCTGACCCCTGATGGGGCAGCTTGTGCTCACTTGATTCTTGATTCCCTTGATCTCATCTTGGGGTCATTCTTACGGAGCTGTCACGTTGTAGCGCAGCGAACAGAGCTGCTCTCGCTTCGAGACAAGGTCTACGCTGGATTCTGCGGACTGTATCCGACGATCCTCATCGAACGGCATGAACGGCAAGGCGTGCCATTCGACCCCTCATATGTTTTCTCCGTAGAAACCACCCTCCAACGGGTGATTAAAGGGTTGCAAGCTGCAAACGTAGCTGTTGTTCCACACGACCTTCTTCTCCACCACTACAGTCGTACCTTGGCATTTGCAGTTCAACAATGCGATACGATCCTGCCTGCACGGTTCGAACAGCTCTTAGCCTTGAATCTCGTTGTTAGAAAAAATTGGCAGCAAGATCGTTCCTGTATCGACCTGATGTCTTTAGCCTGGGTACAAGCTGCAAAGGAGATGCACAAGCTGCCCTCGATCACTCCTTCTGGTTTTAAGGGCCTTATCATGATGATAACCATGGACATCATGGGTATAAAAGCTGTCAATGGATACATCGGCCAAGAGGCATCAGATGCATTTTTTGAAGCTGCGGATGCGATTGATTCCTTGCTGTCACGGTGTGGAGCAGATTGTTCTGTGCCAAAAAAAGAGCTTGCTGAATTACGAACTGCTATCGTAACTGGCGTTTGTGATATTCAACCTATCTTTGCTCTTGACTGGTATGAAAAGTGTCACACAAAACATATAGCCGATACCTCGTTAGCACTGAACGAAGTGCTAAAGATCTCTCTTGGGGCTTTTTTACAGATGGATCCTAAGACGGTCTTAGCGTCCTATGCGAGTGAAAAGCTTTGTCGACTTCGTTCCAATGTGTTGCATCACATAGGAGAGATTACCGATGAAGAGTTTTTGAGTCTGAAGGGCCAATTTCTCAAATTGTGCGAGCTTTGGAGAAAGACCGAGGTTGATGTGGGACTGTTGAAAACATGGGGATCAGAACTTGGCGCCATCCTGCACGAGCTTTCCGCATCTGACGGACACGCTGTTGATGCCGGTCCTGCAAGTAAAGCTCGAACCTCTCCTTCTTGCATACGTAGGACGATCGAATTATTGACGGTTGATCTACTCAGCTTCGAAGGAAGAGCCGCCATAGAACTCCTTCCACAGCTGATTGACATGGCCGATGAGCTGGTCTGTCGGGTTACGAAAAAAATTCGCGCCTCAGAACAGCGACTTGCATTGACCAGTGCCCACGAAGAACTCTTTTTGGCTCTTTTAAAAGTCGCGCCATCAGTTGTAATCGATCGTCTCGCCATTATTGAGCCTGGTAAGGCTCCCGTCGAGACTGTTCGACGCATGGAAAGGATGCTCCTTACCTGTGATCGACTCTCTACGATCACAGACCAGGAGATGCGGCTTTTTCTCCTTGAGCTCTTTCATGTGAATCTGGAGAACTATTGCTATCAAGAGGGGGTCCGGATGATGCCCCACCCGCTGATCGACGGACCCACACTGTGTCCTTCCTCTCCCCAACGGTCTCCTCTCCATCTCATGATGGAGGAGAGTATGGTTATGGATGACTTGGACGTAGCCTGTGTTGCCCACTGTAAAGACTTTGCTGCTGATCCAGAGAAACGAAGGTGGGTGCTCTTTGCCTTTCGGTGGTATCTGAGAAAATGTATCGAAAAACAGCGCAAAACGTGTTTAAAAGCGTGTAGAGAGTGGCATGGTCTTTCGACGTCCTGGCCCAAAGGTCAAGCAAGGGCTCCATCATTAGCCTTGATGGTGTCTGATCCAAAAGACCTGTATGAGACGCCGCTTGTCGGGCAATACCTCGATCTATGCAGGGGGGCAAGCCTTTGCTCTCGTCAAGAGCTTGTATCAAAGACGTCCAGATTTTTTCAGGATGTATTTTGTAGGCTCGGTGAACAGGCGCGAGAGTTTGAAGGGGAGTTTCGAAATTTATGGCCACTGTACGAGCGGGGAGTGGTGTCGGTGGAGGCTCATATCAAACAGATGCCAGGATATAATCGTCTGGGCAAGCTCAATCCAAGGGTGCCAGTAGAAAACGGTTTTGCTCTTCTTGTTTGTCCACAGGTTCGTAATCCGGGCCATGGAGCCGAAGACCAGTTCTTTCAACCGTGGATGTCTGCCATGATGGCAGGTGGAGAAGTCGGGATGGCTAAGGCCATAGCCGAATCTCTTGCGCCTGGCAACGCCTCCCTTGCGACTCGATTTTTACAAGAGCTTGAGTTGCTCGAAGAGGAGGGAAGACCGGAGTCTCCTCCCTCGCCGGTTATTGCCCATCCCAGTCCTCTAGCTGCAGAACCATCCCCCAAACGTCCAAGTCCTCAGACAAAGGTCTCAAGACCCAAATCCCATCCAACGCCTAAGCGGAAGAGAAAAGATCCTTCCTCTACTGCGCATGTGCAGGGGGCATTTCCTGTTGTGGGGCTCGTCCCTTCACCCCTCGCTCTTGATGGGGTATTAGATTCTCCAGAGAAAATAACTGAGGAGTCGTTAGTTGCCGGACTTCAACAGCTCTCATTGGCTGAAGAGCCAGGATCTGTAGAGGAAAAAGAGGCACTACTTCCTGTGCCAGAAGTTATTCCTCTCCCATGCAAGCCCGAAGGCGAGATACGAGCCATCACGGCTCATCTTGTTGAGGGATGCCTGCAGCAACGTCTTGGGAGGATAGCTAGAAGGGTACATAGGTGGAAATCAGAGTTCTTCACAACCCCTTCAGCAGATCAGTACGACCGGCACACCTACCCATTTCAACTAATCAATCTGATCCGAGAGTATGGTGAAAGGGAGCTTTGGGCATCGCTGACTCGTGGACGCATGAACGAACACTTTGTTTGTATTGGAATGATGCAGCGGTACGGTCGGGCCCTGCCGTCTCTTTTTGGCATTTTCTCGGAAGCGTTTGCAACGGGAGAAGAGGGGGAGCTGTATCATCACGATCTTCTGGAACGAACCCAACAAGATTTACACGAAAGATATCGTCGCCACAGGAGCTTTTTTGATATCGATGGTTGCCAGACACCGAAAATGACGACGCCGTTCCAGGAGCGGCTGTTTGAAAAGCTTGGTCAGACAGGGTCGTTTTTCTCATCACTTGATAAGGCCTCTCCTCGGCCGTGTTGCAATGGCCGCTTTTGGGTTCAGATTGGTGACATGACAGTGCGGGTCGACGATCGGATGTTTGGGAATGCGTATACGTTGGCTCTCAAGGTGCGACCCGATGGGATTTGAAACGGAAGTTCCACAGTGATGGGCAACTTAGACTGGACTTTAGCATTTTTTGGGCACCGAGTTCGCAGAGCGTTCTCTCTTTAGACTTCTTGCATTTATCATAGATGTCCTAACCAGACGGAAGGTTGATTATCGCTGCTTCAACAGACAATAGTGCGCTCCGTCCCAGAACATCAGATGGATTGTAGAACCGCGCTGTTCACCCTCAGGCTTAAAGTCTGCGCACGGGGCTACAACACCCTGTTCGTCTGTGCGAAATTCTCTCATCCCAAACGCAGTATAAATCGAAATTGGTCGACCATACAGCTGCGCCGCACACCACCAGACAATGTCGTTTGCCCATACTCTCGGACTACCGTACCCATCAATCTCTGTTGTAAAGTGTGTAATAATCTCGTCAATCTTTTCTTCTAAATACGATGCTTGAAGCAACTCCTCGCGATGATCAATCGCGTATTGCTGGATCGCCTTGCGGAAGACTCGGATCTCGCTCTGAAGTTGCGGCTCCCCGCCACACCCCTCATACGTATCAATTCCTTTCAGACCAAGCAAAAAAGAATTAACTCCGCAGTTGCCAGAGTGGTCTTCTGGTTCGATTGGCGTGAAGGTGGCGCATATGGCGCTAGCAAAGCTTCCTTGCGATCTGAGCCATCGAGGTACCGACTTCTCAGATCCAAATGCTCCACATGACCCTGTAACAGGATAGGAAGTGTTTGCCTTGAGCTCGAACTTAAGGTCGGCCGCCAAAATGCTCCCGAACTCATGGGTCATATTTTCAAAAAACGTAACCAAGGAACTTGAGACTATATCAGGACGATTTTGATGTAACAGAGCGGGGTAATAAGAGTAGTCTGGATACTCCTCATAAGGGCCTTCAGTGATATCCTGGCAAGAATGTAACAGTTCAGCAAAAGAACTCTCTGATAAGGATTGAACCTCGCAAATCAGTTCTTTCACAAAGCAGGCAGAAAGGCTTGGGTTCGTGATCGAAGTCACAGGATACGGTAGAAAGCTTCCTGCAAACTCCCTGAGCTGGTCACTCTCCATCTCTTGCTGGTCTTGGGACTCAGGTTCTGTCCATCGAGCTGCTGAAACGGTCTCAATGCGGAACGAAATGACGTGGTTCAGACTGATCTTGGTCTTGTCTGGTCCTTTCTCCTGCATGCGTGCAGATCGTACAAGGCAAAGAAGCGACTGGAAAAAGATGGCATATCGATGCGACGTCTCTGTGTCTCGGTACCACGTGGCTTCACGAGATAGATCTCTATACGCAACTTTTAATAACGAAAACAGCGATTTAGCATGTGTGTAATCGTACGACTCTGCGATCCGAACATTCAATGGCCTCTCTGACGTTATCTGTATGGGTTCTGTAGGGGAGAGGTGCGGATGCATAGAGGTGGTGGGGGTAACGGAAGAGGGCCGACGTTCTGCGTCATCTTCTTCATCAGAGGAGGACGAATCACTGCCCCTCTCGCCAGAGGCTGGAGGCTCTTCAAACGGGGCAGCATGGGCTTGAGGAGGAGAAAGGGCGGGCACCAACTGGGCCTCGGCCTCTTCATCGCTGTTAGAAGAAGAGGAGAATGAAGAATCGCTGCTGCTCTCGCCGGAGGATGAGGTCATATCATCACATGTATCATCCCGAAGCCTTGGATAGGTCGCAACAAGTTGTTTTTTAATTCTGCCGATTTCGCAATACAATTCAACGACATGGGCCGGCGCGTCTTCCTTCACCTTCCCGTCGAGCATGAGAAATAAAGTATGATATCCGGCATAATCATCTGACCGTAAGCGAAGAAGATTTCTGTGGAGTGTGCAGGAGGGCACCGAATTGGTTGGACTATTCAACATTCCCATTTGATAATATGTGTGCAGCTTGCCTTCTCCATCACGCAATCGAAGTGGGGCGCCGTCTTCAGCTACACACAGTGACGATGGTCGAGCCGAATCTCCCCAAACTAACCGTCTGCGACCGCCGCAAACAGAGATCTCCTTTGCATTAACAAGCAGCTTCAGAATCAGCGTCCCAATCGAATCATTTTCTCCCATGTACGTTTCAATCACCGATAAAGGATCGTTCATATCGGCAAGCTGGTCTGCTCGTTTGTGAAGGTCTGCGGCCGATTCATCAAATGGTAGTTCATGATAGGCACATACGCTTTGAGCTCTTTGAGCATCGAAGCAGAGAGCTTTAGCCCATTGAAGCAGTGGCGCATCTCCTTCAAATCTTCGAAACCGGTTAAGAATGGCGAACGCTTGTTGTTCCGACAATGTTTGACTTCTCTTCTGTGAAGGGACATCCGTCTCCTCTTGAAGCCAGCCAATCACCTCTGCTGTAGGTCTTTCCGCTAAGAATCGTAGAAGGATCTCTGTCGGCACACACGAAAGGGGTGTCTGAGAAAGAGCCTTTCCTAATGTATTCCACACATCCTGAGCACACGAGACTTCAAAATGGTACCACATTCTGACCGTCCACAGCCTCGGGGGCATTTTTCGAGCAAGTTCGACCGCGACTTCTTTGGATAGATACACATCAAGTGTCGCCAGCTCGTCAATAAGGGCAGGTAAACGATCAGCGCTGTCTATCCATTCAACGAGCCGTCGAATCTTTAGAAGCAGCTCGGGCATTTTTTCTAGGAGTGGGTATTCCTCGCCATGGAGGGTGGTATGTGTATGAATGATATCCAGTGCAATTGGGTGCGCGAAGATCAGGGCGCTCAATTCTTGCCATTGATCGTCTGGAAGGGCTAGAACAGTATTAATCCAGGAGGAGGTTTTAGACATTCGATCCAAACCAATCTTTTGGATCAGGGCAAGGCCATTGGGGGTGAGCAGGGCAAAAGGAATGGAGGCAATTTTTGAAATTTCCTCGGGACGAGGCACCATTTTTGTATGTTTCATATACAAAAAAAATACTTGCGTTATTATTTTATAGTTCATCGAAGTTGTTTCATCGCTTTCACAAATCGACAATTCGGAAATCGAATTCTGGCAGCTCAGGATCCGGGCAATCATCTCTTTAGAAAAAGAGGCGGCTTCGGAATATGGGTCAACACACACTTCCTCGGCAAAACCGCACAAACCACCAAGGAACAGAAGATCGTTTTCTGTGTACTGTTCCCCGGATTGAATGAGTCTTTGAATAAACTCTGCGCTTCTGTCGGTGAGATAGAGGCGATGTTGGACAGACAACCGCTCATCGACAATATTTCTCAGCACATAAGAGGCTAGCTTAGGACATGCGGCAAGACTCCGAACGATTTCTTCAATATGCTCACCGTGCTCTTCTAACAGAGGACTTAGTTTATGAGCTAAATAGTCTAAATCTAGTTCAGCGCATAGGTTCGCAAGGGTAGGATAGGTCTGCAGCTTTGCATGATATTTTTCAGCCTGGTTAAACCTGAACTCTATCTCCTGGATCCATCGTTCGCGCATTTGCTCCAGAAGAACTCTTATTTTCCCTACAACGTATGGGTGGCCAGGGAATTTTTCTTGGCATATTCGATCAAATTCCTCTATAAGTTGCTGCTTCTTTGAACAAAGCTCCTCTGCTGTTACGGGTGCATATGGAATGCTCTGCCATATAAGTGTCTCACTCCGTAGAGTCAAATCGAAAAACTTTTCCTTGGTAGCCCTTCTTCGAAAGTTCTTTTCATGTTGCTCTAGAAATCTGATTGATTTTTTGAATCGGACGAAACGGGCGTCTAGTTCAGTCTCTGATTCAAACCGTTGATCAATTGTACGAGAAAAAGCAACGAGGCCGGCTTTTGTACACAGCCCGGGTTTTGACGAAGAGAGATCGATAAAATGACGAATCAAGTCTACGTTTCGATCTGGCGTCGTGTACGTGCCTTCATCCCCATCAGACATCGGGCAAAAGCGAGATCTCGCCAAATCCCGGTACAAGCGTTTCAGTCGCTTCACCTGTCCGTCCGCATCCTGAGCACACATTGGCGTAGTATAATGGCCTGAACTAGGAGCCAGCTCGAGGAGGAGTCGTCTTGCCGTCTTCAGGACCAAGTCTATATCTTGCTCGTTGAATCGATGAGTTCCCGTCATATCTGTAACGAGATGTCTGAATAAAAAATAGGTCCATTGATTGAAATCTTGTTCTGATACCTGTGTACCTTGCGCCTGAATCAAGCCTTGGGTTACACCGGCCTGCTCGGCAATCCTTTCGATTCGAATCTTCTGTTCCTGATCACACCTTAACTGAAATTCGTGCACAATTTCTTTGCCCAGGGCTTCTGCAGCAAGTCCTTGGCCCGTTTCTCTTAATCGAATCATGAATAGATCAGTGATTCTCTGGCAAAACTCGCTGACTTGGGACGCATCCCACTCCACTTGCGCGCCGATCTGCTCATTGGCATATTCTCTGGCGAGATTGAGTATCGATTCTCTGGACATGCCATCGAAAGGCCGATTTGATTCCATATAATTATCCTGAATTAACAATGCTTTTTCAAAAGCAATCAACATTTAAAAATCATAGCTTGCTGAATGATAGTAATATTTATCGCAAATTCTTTCAATCAGTAGCTGTTTATATCGAAGAGGATGAAAAATTGCATAAAAACTATTTCTTGCAATTCAACTCCTTGTAGTTGTCATTTAGGGTTTTATATTATGGAGGCAACATTAGTTTATACAGGGATAGAAACGACCATCTCGCAAATAGAATGGACGTAGGACCTGGCGAGTGTTATTTTTATTCAGACATTAAAACCCAAGTTGCTACCTACTGGACTTTAGCATTTTTTGGGCACCGAGTTCGCAGAGGGTTGTCTCTCAGACGATTGCATTTATCATAGATCG
>CAINFV010000226.1 GCA_903848235.1 Chlamydiia bacterium
GAGGAGCGAAGCGCTCTAGATGGCCGTCCAACGAACGAATAGGCAAGCAACTTGGGTTTTAAATCTAAGCTGCTTGCCTATTCATTAGGATCAACTTCGCGCTACAGCCATCTAGAGAATGCATTTTAATTCTGGGGTGGCCTTGGAGGCTCTGGGGCAAATGGTGTCGGGCTGGAGTAGTCACTAGCAATGAGGTCGGCAAGGTCATCGCGGGAGATGTCCGCAACTTCGACCCAACGGAAAGAAGGCTCTTTACGAAACCAGGTAAACTGACGTTTGGCGAGGTGGTGAGACGCTTGCTTGAACTTCTCGACATATCGAACATACTCTTCGGGTGCCCTTCCTGTACTGAGAAAGTCTAATGTCTGGCGGTAGCCGATAGCCTGGCTAGCGGTGGTGTTCTGCCGCAGCCCTTCGCGGTCAAGGCGAGCGACTTCCTCGAGAAGCCCCGCTTGGAGCATCTCATCGCAGCGCCGTGAGAGCCGCTCATAGAGGGCCTTCCTTGGCATATCCAAAAACCAACATCGGAAGTCATAGAGTGGCGACGGGGCGCGAGCTTTCCATGAAAAGTCGCTGACACGCTTGCCAGACAGCTCGATGATCTCTAGGCCGCGGATGATCTTATGTTTGTCATTTCTGGTGATGGTGGCCGCATACTTAGGGTCGAACGCCTGGAGTTTGTCATAGAGGAAGTCATTGCCAAGGCGCTCCATCTCTTCGTCTAACTTCGCGCGGATAAGAGGGTCTGACGGCGGCCCGCTAGGAGGACCGTAGATAAGGCTGTGGATATAAAACCCTGTGCCACCGACGATGATAGGGACATTCTTACGAGCGATAATATCTTCGAGAACGGCTTTAGCCTGATGGCAGAAATCGTAGACGTTGAAAGGCTCATTAACATCACAGATATCGATAAGATGATGGGGAATGCGATCGCGATCTGCCTGTGAGACTTTTGCCGTTCCGATGTCCATCCCCCGATAAACTTGGATGGCATCTGCTGAGACGATCTCTCCTCCTAACATCTTGGCAAGTTGAAGAGAGAGAGCGGTCTTTCCAATCCCAGTAGGGCCGGCGATGATGATGACTCTTCTTCCCTTCATAGTAAGCAGCTGCAGAAACTGTTCTTGAACGCCTAATGCTACTCTAGAACTGACCTTAGCGAGGACATCGCATGATGCACTGACCATCTATTTTTATTCCCTTACTCCTTCGACACTTGCTTTCATCCAGCTACTATACTCTTGATTCCGAGATTCTACCTTTATGACGATAATCTCCGGCACTTTATACGGATGATTCGCCTTTAGATATTCTATCACTCCTTCTACTCTTTTCATTATTGTTTTACATCGAATAGTTACTTCTTCTCCTTCTTCCACGTTTCCTTGCCATCGATAACAGGAGGTAATGGAAAAAAGATGACAGCAGGCAGCAAGCCTCATGTCTATTAATGCTCGTGCCAATGTCTGCGCATCCTGCAGGGCGCCAACCGTTGTTTCGATGATAACGCACTCCTCACTCATTGCTTTTTCACACTCCCTTTAGCTACCGCCTGTTGAGTAATCTCTCCTGAGAGGATGACGATACCTTCAAAGCGAAGGTCTATGATCCCCCCTCGGAAGCCACTGCGCAGCAGGGTGGCGAAAACCGTTGGGAGTAATTCAAGTCGTTCGAGGAGCTTTTTCGATTGAATGCGAACGTACAGCCTCTCTTCTTTTGACAGCAGAGAGGTAAAGGCAACGATGACTTCACGCCGAAAAAAACTTTGTTGATGGAAGCACGTCACATCGACGAGGTCGACAGCGAGATGGTGTTGGTGAGCAGTTGGCGTAATATATTCGAGGAGCTTGATGGCGATACCCGTTTCTTTGATACGTCGGACACGACGTTGGACATCTTGTAGTGAGGAGAGATTTCCAATGGGAATGACGATTGCTGGAAGCCTTTTTGGCGCGAAGTAGGGAAACAGGAAAAAGGCTGTAGCTGTTGCATCGATGCCAACATTTTTAAGTCCTGCAATAGTAGCAACAGGTGTCCTTAAGGCATATTCAATCCCTAGCGTTCCTGGCAGCAGCCTCCATACCTTTGCTTTTTCTACCGCCGGGCATGAAAGAAGAGTCTTACTTGCTTCTTGTGGCTGTAGAGCGAACAGCGATATCTGTGACTCACGATCCAGCTTCAGCAGTTCTGTCAAAACACCGATGGGAAGCCGATCTTGGGTGATGCTACGTGCCGCAATACGCTTCAGCAAAAACCGCTGGTCATTCTTTCTCACTTCCTGTTGACGATGGTGCCAGTACCAGGCGCCAAAAAAGGCGCCCCACAGGCAGCATGATATCACTATAATTTTCGTTAGCGCTTCGAAAAGACCGATCCGTCCTTCTTCTTTCTTCACAGATATTCCCTGCAACCTTTTATCGCTTCTCATCACCTGCATTACTATTTCTGACCTCCTCATCCGCAGCCGCAGGCCGTGGAAGAGAGGCCAGATAGAGGCTGCCGCCCCTCACCTACACGGAGCACAAAGTCTCGAGCTTCCGTCCGAGGGCGGTAGCATTGCAGCCAAGACGTCGTGCCTGGCGGAAGCGTGAGAAAGCGAGGATAAGAAGTCTGTTGACCAGTTCTGAGTAGGTGATGCCCTGCCCTTTCCACACGCTTGGGTAGACGCTGATCCGTGTAAAGCCTGGAAAGGGGTTTGACTCGTTGAAATACCAATGGCCATCATCGTCGAGGAAGCAGTCCATGCGGCTTAACCCTGAGCAGTCAAGAGCTTGATATGCTTTTCTGATGTATGTACGCCCCTGTTCTATCTGCTCTTCTGTGAGGTGGGCTGTAGGAACAGCTTTCATACCGTCTTTGCCATATTTGGCATTATAGTCGTAGAACCCGCCGCCGGTGAGCACTTCTCCTGGAGGGGGGATGATGATCTGCTCATTGCCGAAGACGGCGAATTCTATCTCCCGACCTTTAACACCCTGTTCGACGAGAATCTTCTCGTCGAGGGCAAGCGCTCTGTCTATAGCTTGTGCGAGGTCCGCGCTTTTTTCAATGCGCTCTATGCCAACGGAAGAGCCGAGGTGAGCTGGCTTTACAAAGTATGGAGGCCGTAGTTTTTTTATCGCCTCTGAGGAGAGCTCCTGCTGATGGTCTGCCCAGTCTCTTCTATGGATAACGATATAAGGGACGACGGGAACGCCTGCCGCCTGTACAACTTGCTTTGCCATCACCTTATCCATGGAAACAGCACATGCTTTCGTCGAGCAGCCGACATACGGCTTGTGAAGAATCTCAAAAAATCCTTGTATAGTGCCATCTTCTCCGAAGGCGCCATGGAGGACAGGGATGAAGATGTCACAGGACTGCAGCGCCTGCCACACACCTTTTGGAAATGTCTCTGTAGTGTCATGCTGCTGCTCATCGCGCTCTATTCCCTGTGTCTTCCGCCACTGACCCTGGCTGTTGATTTCAAATGCTATGGGGGTGTAGAGAGCGGTGTCGAGGGAGTCGTAGATGGCGCTTGCTGATACCCTTGATATTTTATTCTCTGAGTTCATCCCGCCGTAGACGATGCCCACCTTCCACTTTTCGAGGGATGTGGTGGTCAGACGAGAGGCAAAGTCATCAGAGGCTTTTGTGATATCTCCAGCGCCGAAGAAGACAACGACATCATGGGGACGTACGATGGTGAGGAGGCTGTCGACGAGTGTAGAGCGTGACGAGGAGTGGCAGGGGATGTTAGGATGCGAGTGCTGTATGATACCCAAAATCTTGTCATTGGTGATCTCTGGGTTCTCATGTTCATTCGAGAGGTAGAGGTCGGTGACAACGACGGCGTCAGCATCCAAGAAGGCAGCGGCAAGCTCATTCATACAATGCCTCATGCGACTTGGGCGATGGGGCTGGAAGACAGCGATCAGACGCCGCTCGCCTATCGCATGGCGAAGGGCATGTAACGAAGCCCGTATCTCTGTTGGATGGTGGGCATAGTCATCGAACACCTGGCACTGATAGCCGGACTCTTTGCGTTCTAAGCGTCTTTTGATACCTTTGAAGGTGGCAAAGGCGGCGCGTATAGCAGCTTCTGGGATGCCGAGGGTAAGGGCGAGGCCAAAGACCGCGGCGGCATTGGACACATTATGACGTCCATGGAGTGGAAGGCTGATACCTCGGAAGAGCTTTCTGCGAAAGCGAACGTCGAATACCATACCGTTTTCTGTTGCAACGATATGCTCTATACGCAGGTCATTGGCGGCCCCTATGCCATAGGAGACACCTCGTGGGCACAGTTTTTTCAGGCGCTCGTCATCGCCGCAGAAAAACAATTTCTCTGGCGATGGCGCCTTCTTGATAAACTGTGAAAATCCTTTCTCCAGATTTTCTAGTGAGCCATAGTGGGCGATATGGTCTGTGTCGATGTTAGTGATGATCGCTGCTGAGTATGGATATTTTAAAAACGTACCGTCGCTTTCATCAGCTTCTGCTACGAAATATGCCCCCTTTCCATGGCGGGCGTTCAGCCCATAGTTGAGGAGAACACCTCCTACAGCAAATGACGGGTCATTGCCAGCTTCGAAGAGCACATGCGAGAGCAGCGATGTCGTCGTTGTCTTGCCATGAGTCCCTGTCACTGCCAGCACCTCATACCCCTGCATAAGGTCTTTGAGGAGGTCCGACCTGTGGATGACAGACATGCCACGTCGTTTTGCTTCAACAAGCTCTGGGTTGTCGAGTGGGATGTCTGTTGAAACAACGATGGTGGCAGCAGGGGGAAGATGCTCTTTGGCATGCCCTTGGACGACATGAGCCCCTCTTGTTTTAAGAGCGTCGATGACAGCCCCTTCTTTTAAATCACTTCCCGACACCTGTGAAACACCTTTTTCGAGGACGATTGTGGCAAGGCCACTCATCCCTATGCCTCCGATACCGATAAAATGAAAGGCACGGGGGAGGGCTGCTATTGCCTGCTTTCCCATTGGCGTTGTAGTAATCTCTGTTCCTTTTGGCACCTCTACTACACCACGGGAAATTTTTTGCTCTTCATCTGATGTAAGAAGCTGCTGAGGGGTTACCTTCCTTGGCATGTGGTCACCTCGTCGATGGTTTGAAGGATCTTCGTCACAAAAGTCACTGATGACTTTTGCTGATATTCGCATTTTTGAGTACAAGGCTCAAGCAAACGCTGCACGTGAATGGCGATGCTCTCTGGCGATGCTTCGCTTTCATCGATCACCACTGCTCGCCCTCGTGCTGCTGCAAGGAGGGCGTTAATCTTCTGATGGTTGTCTTTCGCTTGAGGGTAGGGGATATAGATCGCCAGCTTCTGGCATGCTTCTATCTCTGCAATGGTAGATGCTCCTGCGCGTGCGATGACAACGTCAGCAGCGGCGAAGGCATAGTGCATAGCATGCTCATAGGCGTGGACAGAGGCTGTGATATGGTGTTGGTGATAGTCTGCCGCAATGGCATTGATGTCTGACGCAGCTCCTGCTAGGTGAATAACTGCGGGTGGCGTGGAGAGCGCTGCTAGTGCCTTGGGGACGATGCTATTTAAGACCTGAGCACCTTGCGACCCCCCGAGGATGAGAACAGTCTGCAGCTGCGGGTCTATAGAAAAATGGCGGCAGCCTTCCTCTTTTGAAAGCTGTGTGCGCAGGCTTTTTCTGAGGGGGAAGTCTACGTGATATGCAGCGCCCCGTATTTTTGTTGTCGCCTCTTGAAAAAAGCATCCTGTCCACTTGGCAAAAGGCGCAAACAGGCGTATAGCACGGCCTGGAATAGCATCTGCGGCATAGAGGACAATTGGGATGCGAAGGAGAGATGCGGCGGTGAGGACAGGAAACGCATGATAGCTTCCAAAGCCAATGACAAGCGATGGGCGCTCCTGCCGTAAGAGGCGGAGGGCCTGAATAGTACCTCGTGCTGTAGAAGTAAAAAAGGAGATTGCTGCTGATGGAGGCGCTGCTGTTATATCATGATAGCGCCATATAGAGCGGTCGAGGAAGGCATTCTTCAGTAAGCCAAAAGCCGCAAATGACGTAGTCAACCCTGCCTGCAAAAGCTCATCTGCTACCACCTGTGCCGGTAGTACATGCCCTCCAGACCCCCCTGCTGCAATGACCACATGCCGAGTCATGCTGCCTCCACGGGCTTTTCTTTTGCTGCCATGCTCACTAAAAGTCCCATCGCTGCGCAGTTAGCAACGAGTGATGACCCACCTTGACTGAAAAACGGGAGGTTTAACCCTGTGCTAGGAAGAAGGCCGGAGACGACGCCAAGATTCATAAATGTCTGAAAGGCGATGAGGAAGAAGATCGCCATCCCCCAGCAAAATGCTTGCGACGCCTGTGTTCTCCTGACGATCTTCCATATCTCATGGAGCAGCCATATGTATGCACCGATGAGCAGCGTCATCCCGACAAATCCAAATTCTTCTGCAAAGATAGCGGCTATATAGTCATTCTGCGCTTCTGGCAGGTAGCTGAGTTTCTGCATGCTTTTTGCAGGCCCTCTGCCAAACAGCCCTCCAGAGCCTGCGGCGATCTTTGCTTGGTATGGCTGATGGCCCTTGCCTTTGATATCGGCTTCAGGATGCAGGTAGGTGGCAATACGACGCTGCACATAGCCGCTGCTAGCAGCAAAGATGCCTAATGCTGCTGCTGCAAGGCAGAGAGGTATCACCCAGAAGCGTGCTGGGATGCCGACGATGATGGTCAGCACTCCTATCATCAAGGCGATGACGCCAGCAGTACCGTTGTTCGGCTCTAAGACAATAAGGAGGACGGAGAGGCCTGCCATGGCAAGAAGACGTAGATACGAGGTAAACCGCTGGAAGACCGTCACTTCAGTTGCGCAGGTATAGATGAAAAAAGCAGGGAGGATAATTTTGACAAATTCCGACGGCTGTATGCAGACGCCATGAGTCCCTACCCATCGCCGAGCGCCATTGGCGCTGACACCTATTCCTGGGATGAAGACAAGAACCAGGAGGATGAGAAGGCCGATATAAAGCGTCTTCGAATGGGTATAAAAAAATTTCCAGCCAAGACGGCAGGTGATGATAGCCGTTCCGATGCCAGCCGCCCCCCATACCAGCTGTCGGATGAACCCTACAAACTGGCTCTTGCCAAGCGCGAGGTCGACGATCTCCCCTGATGACGCGTCAAAGATCATCAGGATACCGGTGGTATACAGGAGGAGGACGGGGAAGAACAGAGAGATCACACCTTCTCGATTCATGACGCCTCACGAATTCGCAGGCGGCTACCGACTTTGAGGTTACGAGCTTTTGCCTCGTCGAGGTTATTTAACTGCAGCAGCTTTTCGAAGGAAATATGAAATCTCTTTGCTATCTTCCATGGGTTATCACCTGCCTTGACAACGTAAAACTCATCGGTAGGGACAGCCTCTTTTGCTGTCGCGCTCTTCGTCTGATTTTTCACCGCTTTTTTGACTTCTGTCTTCTGTGCTTGCGGTGGCGGTGTCTCTGGTATCTCTTCTGAGATATACTCTTCGAGCAGCTGATCGATCTCGTCGAAGGCCAAAGCGCCCTCTTCTTGCGGCACATACCTGTCAGAGAGGTCTTTTTCTTCCGTAGCACACTGCTGCTGTGAAGATCCTTTTTCTCGTGGCGGGGCCTCTGGCTTCGACGATAGCTGATGTGCTGTTGCTATGACGCCGGCGAGGATGACAATGTTAAATAGCACTGCCAGAATAATGGTGTCTTTTTTGGTGATCGTCATGGTGTTTTCTCCAAATCACGAACAGCATGTTGGAACTGCTGTCCTCTATCCTTGTAATCTTGGAACATATCATAACTAGAGCACCCAGGAGAGAGGACGACAGAAGAGTGAGGAACCGCTGTCTTCTTCGCCTTAGCAACGGCCTCTTGCAAGGTGTCTGCCAGCAGTACGGGTATCTCATCGCCAACATCTGTTGCTATCAGCTCTCGTGCTTGCCCCATGGCGATGATTGCCTGTACCTTGCCGTGGAAGGCCTTCTTCCAGTAGGCATATGACGCTCCTTTATGAACGCCGCCAGCGATGAGGACCACGGGGCCTGGCACTGCCTCTACAGCCGCCGCTGTAGCTGCTATATTCGTCCCCTTACTATCATCGAAGTACTTAACGCCGCTATATTCTCCGATAAATTCAATTCGATGGTGCGGCTTTGAAAATGCCTGATAGCTTTCTGCTATCACCTGCGATGAAATGCCAGATTGCATCGCAAGGAACGCTGCGGCAAGGTAATTTTCAAGATCATGGGATGAGCCGCTCACAAGCCTCTCCGGCAACGTTCCTACCACCTCTCCGTGGAAGATGATATAAGTGCCGTCGGTGGTAAGCGCCCCCTGTTTTCTTCCGTAGCGAACGACATGGCATTCCGTTGCTACGTCAATTGGCGGGATGTCTTCATGGAGGACGAACAGCCCTTCATTGACAACCAGCTGTGACAGCCGTTGTTTTGCCTGGCGATATTCATCCATTGTCTTATGTCTGTCGAGGTGGTTTGGCGTCAGGTTCAGCCAGCAGCCCATGGTAAAAAGCGGCTGATATGTTGTCTCAAGCTGAAAAGAGCTCAGCTCCACGATAAACCACTCTGGCCACAGTGATTTTTGGCGGTTAAACGCTTCCACAAGCGGCCGCCCGATATTTCCAACAGCTTCACACGTACGTCCTGCATGCTTGAAGATATGGCAGAGCAGCTCGACGACCGTCGTCTTCCCGTTGGTTCCTGTAACAGCTATCATCTTCGGAGGCTCTTCACGAACGATGCGCAGCGCGAATTCTACCTCGCTGACAATCTCCATTCCTCGTGATCGGCATCTATGAAGGACAGGATGGTCTAGCACGATGCCCGGCGATGTCACACACCATGCTGTCTTTGGGACAAGGGTATCGAAGAAAGACAGGTCGCCTCGGCCATCGAGCACTTCGCAGAGGAGATTTTTTTCCTTCACCCATGTCTTTGCCATCTCAAATTTATCATCGACAACGACAACAGGGATTTTTTTCGCATGGCAGAAGGCGGCTACTGCCTGACCACTTTTGCCAAGACCTAACGCAACGACAAAAGGAATATCAACCATAGAAATCACTGCATTTGAAGGGACAAGAAACCGATTACAGCAAGAATCAATCCTACGATCCAAAATCGCATTACGACTTTCGCTTCATGAACCCCTGCATATTCAAAATGATGGTGAAGCGGGGTACACAGGAAAATCCGCTTTCCAGATCGTTTAAAAGAGATCACCTGAACCATCACCGACAGCGTCTCTACTACAAAGATAGCACCTACAAGGGCCAAGAGCCACTCTCTGTTCAGCAGGACAGCCGCTGTCCCTAACATACCGCCGATAGCCAGAGATCCTGTATCTCCCATGAACACCTGTGCAGGGAAAGAGTTAAACCATAAGAAGCCAAGGCAGGCGCCAGCAAGCGCTGACAGAAGAACGGCAATCTCTCCGCTGGACTGGATGTAGATGATAGAATGGGCTGCTGCGATGTCCTGATGGTTACTCATCATCGCAGTCAGCGCCATGGCAACAGAGACCATCAACGCACATCCTGCTGCGAGGCCATCGAGGCCATCGGTGAGGTTCACAGCATTTGCAGCGCCTACTATTGTCAGCCATTGCAGCCCCCATATGAGAAGCCAGGTGATGCCTGCCGCCATAAAGACGCTCTTGGTGATAAAAGGCAGGAAGACCTGCGCCTGCCACATATTCCATTCTGCCGACGAGCCACCTTCCAGCAGTTGAGGGGTTGCAAAGCCCGCCATCTGATATATACTTGGAGTAGATAATGCAATGATAATCATCACTGCCCATAGGGTTTGGATGGCAAGGCGCAGCTTGCCAGAAAGTCCTTTTGAGCTATGACTCTTCAGTTTTGCCCAATCATCGAAAGCGCCGAGCGCTCCAAAAACAACGAGCGTCGCCATAAGGAGTGGCACAAAGACCGATGACCAGTCTGCCCAGAGGATTGATGAAATAAGCACGGCAAAGATGATAAGAGCTCCCCCCATGGTAGGGGTATTCTTCTTTTTCTTATGAAGCTCGCCAAGCAAAAACCCAGCGTCTTCACGAATCGGCTGCCCAACTTTCAGCGATACTAGCAGTCTGATGAACGCGGCCCCAAAGAGAAGCACCACGGCCATTGCCGTCCCCGAGGCGAAGATAAGGCGTATCGATGTCTTTGAAAAGGCATCAGGAAGAGAGAATGAGAGAAGCTGACATAGCCAACAGGCTCCGGAAGAGATCATCGATGAGCACCTTCTGCAAAACTATCTAATACTTTCCATAATTCGTTGGAACGGGACCCTTTCAACAGCACGACGTCTCCTAAAGAGAGCTCTTTTTTCAGCTGCTCTGTGAGATGCTGGAGAGAGTGTGTCCAAAAGCAAGTACGTCCTGCATCTTTCCACGTTTGTACGATAGGCTCGCATTCTTTTCCAAGGCAGTACAAGACATCTGCTGTCCCAAGAGCCTTTTCACCAACCCTACGATGGCATTCTTCTGAAAACGCCCTCAGCTCACGCATCTGACCAAGAACAGCAACACGGCGGGATGGAGCATGCCCTGATAGCATATCAAGCGCTGACATCATAGACATCTCTGATGCGTTGTAAGAGTCATTGATAAACCAAATTCCCTGATACCGTTTTTTCTCTAAGCGCATTTTTGGAAGTGTCAATAACGGCAGCGCTTCTTCGATAGCATCCCATCCCATTCCTGTTGTTCTAGCCGCTACTACTGCTGCGAGCATATTCTCATACACATGGCGTGCTGGGAACATCGGGCAGGGGAGAACCGTCTCCACTCCCCCTTCTCGAATACTGACCGTCCCATCGCCGATGTCTAAGGACCAGTATGCCCCTGGACAATTTTGAGTAGAAAAAGACCGTTTCTTTCCGCGGCCTATAGAGGCCAAGACATCAGCATGTGGGGTGTCAGCGTTAAAGAGGTTCCACGTTGTCTTAGAGCTTTCGAAGATCTCCGCTTTTGCACGCGCGATCTGCGCAAGTCCTTCGAACTGTTCGAGATGGACGAGGGAAACCATGGTGACCAACGCAATGTCAGGAGGCACAATCTCGATGAGCCTTCGTATATTTCCTGCATGAGTCATCCCCATTTCTACTACAAGCCACTTCTCATCTCCTCGCATTGAATTGATCAAAGAGAGGGGGACGCCAATCTGTGAATTATGATTTGCCGTTGTCGCGCAGACGGAAGTCCCTACCGATAGAATGGTTTTGACAAACTCCTTCGTCGTTGTCTTGCCGATAGACCCTGTGATAGCGATGACCTTAGCCCCCACCTGACGGACGAGTGTGCGTGCCAGCTCTTGGAGCGTTTTCAAGGGGTCCTCGACGCGTGCTACTGGAAGAGTTGGCGGGACATGCCCAGAGAAGTCGCTACGGATGACAGCGCCGATTGCTTTTTTCTTTGCTACTTCCTCGAGGAACTTATGGCCATCGGTGACATCTCCCTGAAGGGCAAAAAAGAGGTCGCCAGGGCGGACTTCTCTGGAATCGACAGCAACTCCTGTCAATGTCCCTGAGAAATGATGTGAAAAGGGGCCGAGGAGTTTAAGGGCGAGTTGGAAGAGCATAAGTAGCAACCCGGGGTTGATATATCGACAGAGGCTTTTGCAAAACTGGCGACCGCGTTTTGCAAAAGCCACGACAGTACCACCCTTATACCAGATTGAAAATTACTCGAGAAAGGGAAGCTTCACTCACTCAAGCCTCAGCCTTAAGGCCGGCCTTCACGAGATGGTATTGCTGTGTGTCCAAAAAAACTTTCTGGAAGAGCAAAAATTTGTTTCGCAACTGGTACGACTGTTAGACAACTGCCAAAGATCTTAAAAACACGCCCAGGAGAAAGGCCTGCAATATTTTCATATTCAGAGACTGGAAATCTAAATGATTTTCTTTTCCTGACTTCCACAAGAGCTTGGCTATAACGCTGCTGTTCATCTGGAGTTTTTAAGGGCTAGTAACTGCTCGATAAAATATGGACATATCTCAGCGATTCCCGCTGATCATTTCCTCTGAGTGCAAAAATCGCTATTTTTCGTAGACTTTTTCCATCGTTGAAAAATTTCTATGCGATGAGGATTTGTGCCAAAAATATCAGAAAAGGCGCTTTGTGAGGACACCTTTGTTAAGACCCTCGTTCATGAGTTTTCTAAAATTCACGAGCCGAGACATTTTGCAGGAAACGTTAAAATCTCTCTTCAAGACTGCCTTTCGGCTGGTTTCGCCATTTTTAGCTTAAAATGGCCTTCTCTTCTCAGATACGAACATGAAAGGAAAGCGCCTAAAACATTAGAGAATCTGAAAAACTTATATTATATTAAAAACCCTCCTTCCGATACGTACCTGAGAGAACGTCTGGACGCCCTAGAGCCAAGTAGTCTGAGGCCATGCTTCAAAAAGATTTTCTCCTTATTACAGCGAAGAAAGGCATTAGAGTCGTTTCAATTTATTGATGGATATTACTTAGTGTCTCTCGACGGCACAGGCCTTTTCTCTTCCAACAATGTGCACTGTGCCAATTGCTGCGAAAAACATCATTTTGTTGGAACAACAACCTACTACCATCAAATGTTGGGAGTCGTAATGCTCCACCCAGAGCATCGAGAAGTTATCCCCCTTTGCCCAGAATGCATCCAAAAACAGGATGGCATTAATAAAAACGACTGTGAGCAACGTGCCTCAAAGCGATTGCTTATGAATCTAAGACGAGAACATCCTCATTTAAAGATCATGTTGGTTGAGGACGCCTTGTCAGCCAATGCTCCCCACATTCGATTGTTGCAGTCCTTGGGAATGCGGTTCCTAATTGTAGCCAAGGGTCATTATGAATACCTCAAACAGCAAGAACTACTGACATATGAGTTTCTGGATAAATCCGGCACAAAGCATCAATACCGCTTTATCAACGGAATACCTCTCAATGGGCTAGCCCCAGACATAAAAGTGAATTACTTTGAGCACACTGAGACTAATGTCAGAGGCAAGAAAAAATATTGCGCATGGATTACCGATGTAAAAATTTCAAGCGACAATGTGCATCAACTGATGAGAGGAGGCCGATCAAGATGGAAGATTGAAAACGAGACTTTCAATACGCTCAAGAACCAAGGATATCACTTTGAACATAACTTCGGGCATGGGTATGAAAATTTGTGCTCGATCATGACACTTTTAATGATGCTCGCTTTTCTTATAGATCAAGCTCAATTACTGACCTAAGACACGTTTCTGAGGGCCAGAACCAAGGCGAGAACATTTTACGCCCTTTGGGAGGATATGAGGGCGCTTTTTCGATATGTTCGATTATTTTCATGGGATCAGTTTTTAGAATCAATAGCTCAAGGAGAGATTTTGGACACATCATGAAGTAACAAGATGTCCGATGTTTCTTGAGTAAGCCCGTATCATTTTGAAAAAACCTAACCTTGTGATTATAGGGGGTAACTTTGTCTTGGTTTTTTTGATCTTAATTTTTATTTTGACGAGTGATTCATTGAACCCAGCGGGAATCGCTGACATTTGTATAGATTTTTAGAAGCGGCTCCTCTGTCATTTCCAGCGCATCACCCCATTTTCTTGAAACGGGAACCGGCGACATTTGTGCCGGTTCTGGACGTGCATATTGTTCTGCCATCATTTCATATAAAGAATCTTCTGTCTGAGCAAGCGCCTTGAGAACTACCAATGCTTGAAACTGCGAGCAAATCATTTCTCCTTGCAGCGCCATGGTTCGGAAATCAGTTTTTTCCTTTTGTCTAGCAAAAGGCGTAAGCCCAGCCCAATACTGTTGTCACCTGTATATACCGCTTCCACTTGAAAGTTGGAGTTTTTTGCCGCGTTAAAGCCTCGATCTTTGATCCATCAAAAAACATCCAATAGTACACTATGGGGTGTTTTTTGATGGTCAAATCTCGAGCCTTTTCCGCGACAAAAACCCTCAACTTTCAATTGTCA
>CAINFV010000227.1 GCA_903848235.1 Chlamydiia bacterium
GGCGCCCCCGACTGCTCTCCAGATAACTCGACTCTGCAGATATAACAAAGTGAAAAGATGTTCATCGTCAAAACTGTGTTATTTTTGCGTAGTATGTATGCTTGCCCCCTGTAACCAGGCAGGTTTTCGGCCGCTATATCTCATGCAGCAGTGGTTACAATATTCTAACTGTGTTAACTCAGTACGCACATTGTCAACGTCTGCTTCAACATCAGGACGAAGACCGTCTCACACACCATCTTCAGCCCTAAGAGCGATAGAAACACTAGGTTTGACGCTTTTAAAAGCTACTGAAGTTTAAAACTCTAAGACTCGAGCTTATGGCCTTGTCTACCTCAAATGTTCTTGAGATGGTTGGATCCCGGGATAGGATCGTATCTTTCTTCTCTTCACCTTGCCCAGTTATAGGGCGCTCAGTTGCGGCGTTGCTACAACCCTCGATGATTGCGGTGTCAGAGTTTTGTTCGTTAGACAAGGCTAACCTGCAACAGATTGCGGGCCTATGCCTAGAATTCCATTACGATGTGGCAGAGTGGGCAGTCCTTGCCATGGATAGAGAACTCATGCTCAACTATTTCTTGGGGAAGGCCAACTCCCAGATTGATGACCCGAGAGCTGAACGGTGGTGCGTGGGGGACAGGGTAGCAGTGTCAGAGCACGGTGTGGAGGCGATTGAGGGCAGCCAACTTCTTCTCCCGCCCAGCGTGGTATCATTCATTGCACGACAGATGGAGCAGCAGGACCGTCTTGACCAGGTCTTGGTGGACGCAGTTATCGCGGAGACAGCTACTCAGGAGCCAATAATAGGTCAGGTCGAGCCTACCCCGAAAGCCAAGACTTCCAGCAAGCGCAAGAAGACGGCCCCTTCAAAAGGCAGCGGCATTGAGAAGTTCCTTCCCCGCAAGCAAGCAGGCGCAGCTGACCAGCCTGTAGAAGCTATCCCGCAACCAGAGGCGCCAGAGACCATGGAGTTTCCAGACATAGCAGCCTTGCGCATACCAAAGAAAAGAAGGGACGACTCATCCCAGGTAAATTTCCATACTCATACGTTGGCTTGCATTTTCATCTCACTTATGTCAGGGATAGCGGTGTGCTTTCCCTGACAGGCCTACTTTAAGGAAATTGGTTTCCTGAAAATGCTGTGTGCAAATTTGCTGTGTGCAGGACTCAAGTGAGGAGGAGTCGTCGTCCGATGAGGAGTTCTCTGCCCAGACATATGCGGTCAATGTGGCCTTGTTCAAGAACAAACTCAAAGATAACTTATTTCGGAAAGTGGCGCAGGTCCAGGACGCGATGGAAGAACTAGCCGCCGATGCAGAAAGGGCAGGGCTATCAAAGAAAGAACGGAAAATGTGGAGGGTACGGTTGACCGAGTTCGAATTTATCGCCGGGGCTCTGGGAGAAAAGGCCATGCAGTACGCCAAAGTGCACTATGCAGGGTCAAGCAAGTTGAAGCACAAGGCTGCAGAAAGATTGCTAAAGGAGGCTAGGAGCTGCAATAGGACATTCGGCCCAGATGCCCAGTTCTCTGATAATGAGAAGTTTTTTCCTGTAAAACGTAGGGTCCAGGCATCGTCGACATCGGTTGGAAATATGCCTTGCTATTTGTGTGGAAAGAGTGGACACTTCAAAATTGATTGTCCTCTAAATGGGAAGCCAATCAGGGCACCAGACAGAATTCGGAAATGTTTTAAGTGTGGAGGGAAGGGCCACTTGGCCAGTGAATGTGCTAAAGCTTGAGCTGAGTAGCACCGATTTTGCGGGTTTTCAGGTGTCGGCATTCGTTGTAAATCCTTAAAGAAAGTAAATTCGCAAAATTTTTTCCTTCTCTACAGCTATTTAATGCTAACTCCCCCCCCCACACCCTTAAGCTCCATGCGGTTTCGTTTGATGTTAAACATAAATAGGTGGAAGCGTTCCTACACGAAAGACATGTGCGATTTTATGGTCTACAACCGGTGGCATGGGTTGACAAGTCGTCGGACTTGAAGCTGACAAGGAAGTTTAGCCATCCCCCAGACATTAAAAGAGTGCTGAACCAAACCCTCTTAGTGTCAGCTTGTGACTCTTTGTTCAGGAATCCAGAAAACTTTGTGCCTGGTTCGCTCCATTTTTGCACAGAATATTGGGGAGAGATTCTAAAAGGACATCCAGATAAGGAAGAGATGTTGTTATGGATAAGGGAAGGTGTAAGATTAGAGCCATTTTTGAACCAATACACATGCGAGCGTTTTGAAGGGAAATGGGTGCATGGTAAATACCCACCAAATTACCACCAAAAGAACAATGTTCCGCATTGCTTTAACAAGTGGGTCACAGAGGAATTAAGCAAATGGGAGAAAAGTGGAGTAATCATCAGAGAAACAGACAAGTTACGAGCAAAAGTTGTACTCCCTTTAACAATCGAGCCAACAAAACCAAGGTTAATTCACGACACGCGCTATATTAACTTGTTTTGCAGAGATAAACCC
>CAINFV010000228.1 GCA_903848235.1 Chlamydiia bacterium
ACTAGGAGTGTTTTTTGATGGTCAAATCTCAAGCCTTTTCCGCGACAAAAACACTGCAACTTTCAACTGTCAGAGGTATATTCATCTTCTTGTTCAAGAATCGGTATAAACAGTACGATGTTGCCGTTGCCAGCCTACATCGCGCGAAAATAGGTAACCCGACTTTTAAAAACCACCCTCTCTAAATTCCACAGGGCGATAAAATCGATAGATTTTGCAGATACATGTCTCCTATTATTGTATTTAAAAAAACGCCAGCCCAAAGGAACCCAGATATAGATGGCTTACGCTGATAGTATAGAAAAGGTATTAAGGACAACTTTTGGGTTCCAAGAGTTTCGTCCTGGCCAACGTGAAGCCATCCTGACGTTGCTCAACCATGGCCGAGTCTTGTGCCTACACCCTACTGGCCACGGAAAATCGCTTCTCTATCAGCTGCCGACATGTTTACATGATGGGATTACAGTAGTAATCTCTCCTCTGCTCGCCCTCATGCGAGACCAAGTAGCCCATCTGAACGAGCGTTTCAACATTCCTGCAGCCGCCATCAACACCGACCAGAGTGACGAAGAAAATGCCTGGGCTAGAGAAGCTGCCTTGAATGGAAAAATCAAAATTCTCTTTCTAGCTCCCGAACAGCTTGATCATGTCGATCGGTTCGCCTTCTTGCTCACCCTTGATATAAGACTGATAGTCGTTGACGAAGCCCATTGCATCTCCACATGGGGACATGATTTTCGCCCGAGCTATAGGCAGATCCTGCATTTTCTCTCCGAAGTGACGACGAAGAATCCCCAGATAAAAATACTCGGTCTTACAGCAACAGCCAACCACCGCGTCGAAGAGGATATCAAACGGCAGCTGACGCTCACTGACAAACCAGTTGTCGTCTTGCGAGAGACGATGGACCGCCCCAACATCTCCCTTTCGGTGATTCATCAACGGGGGTTGCCAGCTAAATTGACAACGTGCGCCCACCTGCTAGAGCACAATGAGGGATGCGGACTTGTCTATTGTGCTACAAGGGAAAATGTGGAACTTGTGGCAGAATTTCTACAGATGCAGCAAATGAATGCCGCAGCCTATCACGCAGGATTTGCCCCAGAAGAGAAGAAAAAACTACAAAAAGGTTTCTTAGGCGATCAATACAAGGCCCTCGTCGCCACCAATGCCCTTGGCATGGGTATCGATAAGGGAAACCTCCGTTTTATCGTCCACTTTGACGTTCCAGGATCCATCACTGCCTACTATCAGGAAGTTGGCCGCTGCGGCCGTGATGGTCAGCCGGCTCATGGGTTTTTACTATTCGACCCATCCGACCAACGTGTCCAAGAGTATTTTATCGAATCTGCTTTTCCTTCTCCGGAAGATTTTGACAAGGTTCTCCAGGCAGTGTCTTCTGCAGAACAACCACCGAAC
This sequence comes from Chlamydiia bacterium, assembly GCA_903848235.1. Classification (GTDB taxonomy): domain Bacteria; phylum Chlamydiota; class Chlamydiia; order Chlamydiales; family FEN-1388; genus CAINFV01. The sequence goes on from CAINFV010000228.1 coordinate 1,420, forward strand.
TTAACAGCCATCAAACGGATCAGCGGATTGCATCCCACGCGTGTCACCATCATCATTGCTGAACTTCTCGAACAGGGATTCCTCGCCAAGAGCAGCCTCCACGGCGTCCAGATTTATTCCAGACTCGACAATGCTGCCCCTCCCGATCTCTCCCGCTACGTAAATCAGCTCACCGTAAAAAAAGATGAACTCCGAAAAATGCTCTCCTACGCATACCAAACAGAGCACTGCCGTATGGCACTATTGAGAGAGACCTTAGGGGACACCCTTGTAGCGAACTGCTCGCATTGCGACATTTGTAGCCCTATGTTGCAGCAGTCTAGCCTAGCAGCAAACGACCACGGGAAGGTTGCAGAATGGCTGAAGGATCGACCTCTCCCCATTGCACCGATTGCTCTCTATAAACTCTCCGCAGGTGTCAGTATTCTCGATAGCAAGATACGCTCCCCGCTCTTCATTCGCTTTATGAAAGAAAGAGCCTCTGTATCAACTCATCAAGAGATGGATGGAGAACTGCTTGATCTTCTTCATAAGCATTTTAAGGAGGCAACGCTGGGCAAAACGATAGGCGGAATCATCCCTATTCCTTCGACCACATGGAAAGCTCGCGACAGTATCCTTCAGCTGCTCTCGAGTCACTTCAACATTCCTATCCTGCACGAACTGCTCCGCTGGAAAGAGCTTCCTCCAAAAAGGCAGGGAGAGCTTCTCAACAACGACCAACGCCACCATAATGTTCATCAACGAATGGAGGCCAATCCATCTATTCCTATTCCTTCAGGATCCTTACTGCTCTTCGATGATTACATAGGCTCAGGGAATACTTTGAAGGAAGCTGCTAGAGCCCTCCGCTCAGAGAAAACCATTAAGAATGAGCTAATCCCATTTACTATCGCCGCCGTGAAGTGGCACCTCGGGAAACCGGGATTTTCTTAGGAATTGTCTTGCCATGTCAAGTCGCCATTTTTTGCAGGCGTTTGAGGACTGTTGACGCGTTGGGACGACGTGCTGGGTCGGAATCAATCATCTCAAAGATAAGAATCTGAAATTTTTCAAGTGGTGAAAGTGTCATCCCCTTCTGTTCTTTCTCGAGCAGCGAACCAATTTTTTTCAATTTTTCACGTCTGTACTGATCAAGGATGCGTTTATATATCTGTACCCGGCGTGAATATGCGTAGGTATGCAAAGCATAGACATTATAATTCCCACGCCATGGCACGGATTGATTCCACGCCATATAATAGTAATTGCACCCCATAGCATATATATCAATAGGGTATCGACGAAGTTTCGAAAATGGTGTAATTAGAGCTTCTGGAGGATTTCGAGATTTTGCCGCTTGAGGCACATCACCATCTCCAGCTTGATGAATGTTCATCGTCTTTCCAAAATCGACAAGCGCAGCCTCAAGAAGGCCTGAAGGGGTACGCCGCAAGAGAATGTTGCCTGCATGAAGATCTCGATGGATAAGATGAAGAGCATGCATCGATTTCAACCCTCTTGCACAGTCCCTGGCAATCTTTAGTTTTTGTTCGACTGAAAACTCATGAATCCACTTGAGCTTACTGAGAAGGGATCCTTCAGAAAAATATTCTAAAAAAATTGAATATTGATTTTTTGATCGTGCTACAGACCCTAGAAACGGAACTATACCTCGACAATCCTTCAGTTTTTTCAGGATAGAAATTTCACGAGCCCCTGACGCATCCGATAGACAGTCTGCAATAATTTTTGGTTTTTGCGTGTACAAGATTGCCTTTTGTACAATCTTATGACAGCCACTTCCAATTTTACTTCGTCCTCCTGGAAGGTCTCTGACAAGAAATCCATTTAGAGATGAAATTCGTTCAATCACACATGGCAACTTCGTCTCACTCTGCGAGAAGACTCTGTTCGAACCATCTGATGAATGTTTCTCAATGAATTGACATACAGAGAGCAACTCTTTGTGTGTCAGTCCAATGGTACTATCTAGGTTCCAGATGAATTCCGCACGTTCTTCGGCCACTTCACCCTGAGCCATCAAAGACAGTGATGAGAAAGAAAAAAAGAAGATCGTCAGGAAGATCACTCGTCTGTACGTTCCTACTGGCAATGTCGTGAAAAATGTCATGTGCGTCCCCAATAAAGGTCCAATGAGACTGGAAAAAAATAACTCATCTTTTTTTCCCGTCCCTAACCGGAGTTTACTTGTTATGGAGCATCATCTAACGCGATCTTCCTCGCACATGTGTGTGGATGGGTTTGGTGTATTACCTGCTAGTAAAACCGCCAAACCAATCCACGCAACTGTGACGAGGCACTTCGCATTATCTGATGCCCCCTAACTTGTAAACTCCGGCTAAGACCCGTCAATTTGAAAGAGTTTGAGTTTTTAACCGATGCGCCACCTGCTGTCTGGAGGCAATGTGAGGCTCAATCCTACTGCGCGCTTCATAGTCAGGAAGACTATATTTTATACAAAATTTATGCCATCAAAAATAGCGACAATTCCTACCTTCCCTGAAGGAATGTGGCTCCTTGCCGTCATTGGATACAATTGGGAAAAAGTTTCGCATAGCCTTTTTCTTGAACAAGAAGAGGCACATCTATAATTTTTTTTCTTACTGAAAAATTTATGGCCTACAGCGTTTGGAACACAGTTTATTGAGAAATCAGAAATATTTTTTCGAATTTTTTGTTGAAATTTTTCGAAAAAATGCTACAAGGAGCCCTTACTGGACTTTGTACAATTTTTGGGGAGCTTAAGAGAGGCTCTATATGCTTTTTTGTCGTTCCATTGATCGTTCGCCTATTAAGAAAGGGATTCTGCTCGTCAACTTTGGAACACCATCGTCTCCATCCCAAACAGATGTACGCTCGTTTCTTCTCGAGCTCTTTAAAGATCAACATTTTCCCCTTCCACCCCTCCTTCAACAGCTTATTGTCCGCACATTCATTATTCCCTTCCGTATCAACTTTGCTGCATCACGGTACCGCGCCATATGGACCGACGAAGGCTCACCGTTACTCGTTCAATCCAATAAATTTGCTGCAAAGCTTGCTTCTCATCTTCCTGAGGACACTGCTGTCGCTGTTGCTATGCGCTATGGCAATCCCTCGATTTCAGACGCTGTAGAAGAGCTCATAGAGGTCGGTATTGAAGAGCTTTCCGTCTTTCCGCTCTTCCCACAACAAGTACCCTCGATGACTCACTCGATCATTTCATCCATTTTTCATCAACTTCCCCGCCATTGCCCCCTCCCCCGTCTTACCTGCATCCCTGAGTTCTACAAAGAGCCATGGTACATCCAGGCGTCTGCAGAGAGACTAGCACAAGCATCCCCCGCACTGTACGACCATGTCATTTTCAGCTTCCATGGCATTCCAGAAAGAAGCTCCTCACTTTCTTCACTCTATCGAGACCAGTGCGAACATTCTGCCCGCGCTATCGCTCATGCAGCAGCAATAGGCCCTGAAAAATTTTCCATTTCTTTCCAATCCAAGGTCGGATATGGAAAGTGGACTTCTCCTTCCACAAAAGAAGTGCTCGACACTCTTTTGAAAAATGACAAAAAACGAGTTCTCGTCATGTGCCCTTCCTTCGTGGTAGACTGTATAGAAACCTTGGGGGAGATTGCAGGGGAATACCGTGCGAATTTCTTAGGTCAAGGCGGAGAGTTCCTCGGACTTGTTGAATGCCTCAATGATTTTCAGCCTTTTGTCGAAGGCGTTGCATCAACCCTCAAGGCTTCCGCTTAACGTTGTGGATTTGTCTCTATGATACTTCAATCACCATTCTTCACGACTGTACTCAACAGCTTCCGACTGCTCTATAAAAGGGTGCTCCAAGATGGCCTTCTAAAAGAAGCCTCTGCACTGACCTATCAGTCGTTTTTAGCCATCGTCCCGCTGTTAGCGGTCATGTTTGGCATTGCAAAGGGCTTCGGGCTCGAGCAGATCCTTGATCGGTGGCTTCAGAAAGATTTTGCAGATCACCAAGAGGTATTGTCATACCTGCTGCAGTTTAGCCAATCAACACTCAAAGAGGCGCAAGGGGGGGTGATCGCAGGGATTGGCGTTTTCTTCCTCCTCTTTACAGCTATCCGTCTCCTCTCGTCAGTTGAAACATCGTTAAACAGCATGTGGGGAATACATCGTGGGAGAACCTCTCTTCGCAAGGTGAGCCACTATCTTGCCATCCTTCTCACCTGTCCTATTCTTCTCGCTATATCCAGCAGTGTAACCATCTTCATCACAACACAACTTACCACTCTGTCAGAAGCTATCCCCATCCTCTCTTCTGCTCATTCACTCTTTCTCAAAGCTCTCGCTCTTATTCCATTTGCGATTTCTGCGTTACTCTTCTCTGTCATCTTATATTCCATGCCATGCACTCCTGTGAGAATCATTGCTGCCTGTTGTAGCGGCTGTATTACGGCTGTCGCCTTCCAATTCATTCAATCGTGGTACATTCTCTTCCAGTTACGATTGACGAAAGTCAGTGCTGTATATGGAAGTTTTGTAGCCCTTCCGCTCTTCTTAGTTTGGCTGTGGATTAGCTGGCTTCTCATTCTTGTTGCAGGTGAACTTCTCGTCTTCTTTCAAGAAAAAGGATGGAGATCGTATGTGCTACAGTATACAGATTCGGCTGTAGAGAAGGTAGACATAGACGCTCAGGTATTAGCCTGTGCAAAAAACAGTTTTGATCAAGGAACGCCCCTTTCCATTGCTACTCTCTACGCAACACTTCCTCGCCCTATACGAGCCCTGAGCACATCTCTCCGACGTCTTGAGGGAAGAGGCTTTATTCTAAAAGGATGTTCCGAAGACACTGCCACACCTGTTATTCCTAGCAAAGCCGCCGCTACCCTGTCGTTATCTGACCTCGTTTTTCCCGCCCTACCGCCGCAAGGGGCAGAAGTGTCCCCCGAGGTTGTCGCAGCATTAAAAGCGTGGAAGGCAGAACTTGCCAAAAGCCCGTTCAATCTTTCAATTGATCAGCTGCCTCCAGCAACAATCTGCTTGAGTTGACGGATGGATTGTGACGTAGGCTCCCCACTTGCATTCCAGAGGATCTTCCCCTTTTCATCGACGAGAAAGACTTGCAGCTGTTCGAGTTCGCGGTAGGAAAGATGGAAGAGAGATGCCGTCTCTTCAGCATTCGAAAAGAGCACGGACACATGGTGTGACAAGTGCTCGGGGATTCGTTGACGAATCAGCGCCATCAGCGGCTGCCGAAAGAACCGATTCCCCATAAAAGAAGGAAACACAGGGACAACCCGCACACTCAGGCGTCCAATGATTCCTTGCTGTTCGCAAAAAAGCGTATACCATCGAGTCAGGGCCCGCCGAGCTTCTCCTCTGCATCCAACAAAAACAAGTTCTTTTTGACCACTGGGTAGCGAGGACATCTCGCCTTTAAGAGTGTAGAGAGCTAGCGGCGGAAAGGTTGGAGATCCGTGAAGAAATGAACAGAGGACTAGGGCAAGAGCGAAAACTCGTTTTCTCATCAAAGAGCACCTCCTTCTCCTTTTTTGCTCATGGAAAAGAATGGTCCCTGAAAGAAAAACTGTCAAAGCACAAGATCTTTTTTTTTACCCCGGCTAGCTACTAGCCTGGCGTTACTTATGTCCGCCGCTATGTCCGCCGCTCTTGGCTCCCCTGTGTGGCATTTGCTCCGGTTGTTTTAGCCGCTCACGGTGTCCCGCATAAACTCGATGATTGTGCCATGGGTGGTACCGATATTGATGTGAATAATAATTGTAGCACGGATATCCATAGCCATAATCGTACGAATAGCCACTGTAAAATGGATAGTTGTCGTAATAATAGTAATCTTCCTGAGGTAGTTGTGAAAAGCTCTCATACGGAGAATGTGGAGCATAATACTCCTGATTCCCTGGAAGATTCGAAAAATCCCGGTAGGCCCTCGACGAGCCGACATCTTCTGGATTTTGAACGGGCGCCATAAGGTGGCTTGCCAGAACCACTAGAAACGCAACAGTCATTACCTTGCTGCTACTGCCCATACTGCCCTCCCTTCTTTCCATCTGGATTATACCACAAAAATTAAAAACTTTTCTTTTTTTATTACCCATTCTTGCTGGACTTTAGCATTTTTTGGGCACCGAGTTCGCAGAGGGTTGTCTCTCAGACGATTGCATTTATCATAGATCGTCTTGGGTTAGACCATCTATGATAAAGGCAATCGTCTAAAGAGAGAACGAATGCGAAGGGTAAGGATTTTTCATTACAAACAAAAGGGGGCTTTAAAAAAAGCCCCCTTTTGTTCGGACAAAGACAACCGTTCCGAATCGTTATTTGCACCATCTGGCATGAATATGTTGCCAGAAAAAGATTTTGTAGATAGTTGATAAACCAACAAGAGCAAAGATCAAGCGAGAGATCCCCGATCCCATTCCAAAAATAAGGGTTACCAGGTTAATGTCGAAGATACCGACAAGACCCCAGTTAAGCCCCCCTATGAGTATCAACACTATTGCGATGACATCGATCACCTTCATATGTTTCTCCTTGAATTGTTTTTTTTGGGCCAAATTTCACAATACTTTTTACATATCATACCGCCGAATTTTTTTGTCCAGAATTTCTTTTATGTCTTCGCTTAAAATGGTAGGATTGGCATAGAACAGAGTTTATCTCGAGGTGTTGATTGGAAGACCAGCTCTTGTCCCTAGAGCACCAGGCTCTTGTCACCAAACTGTGCACGGATCTTTCCCTCCTTCTGTCAGAGTACAATTTTGCCAATCTCTATCTTTTTCGAAAGACCCATGAATATCGTCTTATCGAAACAATGGGCTCTCATTTTTGTATATATGGCACATCACAATCAGGACATACCTTCCTCATGCCTCTCTTTCATCCAAAAAGCTGGGATTCCTGTATTGAGTTAGCAGGCGAGTACAATGTCGATTACCTCTTCCCAATTGCAGAGACATGGGCTCTTGAAGCGGCCTCTCAAGGACATTTTCTTTCCTTCTCTGAAGATGATAGTGACTATCTCTATGACGCAGAAGTGATACGAACATATCGAGGCAGGCATCTTGACGGTCAGAGAAATCTCGTGAGAGGGTTTCTTTCCAGTCACACAGTTGATGTATACCCATTAAACAGCAACACTCTCCCCAAGGCACGAGTCATCATCGAAAAATGGTCACAGAAAAAGCCTGATACGGACAGGATCAACGATGTTGATGCGTGCATAGAAGGAGCAGAACGTACTGCAGAGTTAGGACTCGATGGATGGGTGTATGAGGTCGATGGGACTCCAGCTGGACTTCATCTCGGAGGGCCCCTGACGGCCACAGTGTATATGTATCATTTCTCCAAGGCCTCTCCTGAGTTTCGAGGCCTTTCAACATTTATGCATCAGGATGTTGCAAAACGAGTTGACCCAAAGTATAGAATTCTCAATTGGGAGCAGGACTTGGGCATTGAGGGGTTGCGCCACGCCAAGCGATCGTACCACCCTCAAGCTCTCGCCACCAAAGGTCGGCTCGGAGTAAAATCACGAAACATGCTATGACT
>CAINFV010000229.1 GCA_903848235.1 Chlamydiia bacterium
AGTCTTCGTTACAAAATCAAGCTCATAATTTCAAATGGAAACTTCTAGACGCCGGCGTTCCCATTGAATTCTATTGTAGGAGCCAGTTTAGAAGAAAAGTTTATGTTTATGTTATGTTTATGTATCGCACAAAAGTAACAACAATGGAAAGGAGGAGCTCGGCCGGTTTTGCCATTAAAGCTTTTCACCAACCGAACCCTCAGTGAAGTGGGGAATACGTCATATGATAGGTCCAACATGCACACATATTTCACTTTACACAACGAATAAACTAGATTATTCTAGAAACTGAAGTCGCCGAGGAGTTGATAAGAAGTTTCCACTGGTGGAAGAAATCCATCGATGGGAAAGTCAAAGGTGTGTAGTATAAGAAAAAAGCCTTCATCGTTTTTGCTTGCACGCAGTTAGAAAAGTGTCGAGAGCTTGAAGATTCTTCCTGTCTTTGCTTAAGAGTATTTCCATTGTATTACGAGGGAAGAAGTCAAGTGTTAGGAATAGAATTGTACGTTGATGTTGGAAGGTTTCACAGACGAAAACTCTGTGAAAGATTGATTCTGTCTGAGACGCCTGGCAGTGCAGGCAGTGGGGGCTGGGCGCGAGAGATCGTTGGAAAAGGTAATTCCTCAAAGGGTAGAAGCCTGAGGCTAGCTTGCGAACTTGTAGGAGTCCCTTCGATGCTGATAAAAAATGTCGTAGTGCATTCGAAGTCGGAAAGAGAAATTGCAGCCAATGAGAGTGGGATTCAGAGTTCCATCTATGATCTGTGATTGTTTTGACAGCCTTGTCAATTAGGTCATGGAGGTGATGCTTAGGGATTTTCGGAAAGAGGGAGATTGGTTGAAGGAGACCAAGTTTAGCTGCTCTGTCAGCCAGTTCGTTGCCTGTGTGTCCTTTGTGGGCTGGCACATAAGTGAAAGTTACTGCAAATGCCAGCTTCTGAATTTTGGAGTAAATTCGATGAATATTTGTGTCTTTGGTTATCCAAGGCTTGATGAGATTTTTAAGCGTGGCCTGATTATCTATGTAGAAGTGGGCTTTGGAGAAAGGTTTTGACACGTGGAGACTAGATAGAAGTGAGAGAGCAAGAGGTATTACTTCGGATTCACCGTTGTAGACGGAAGCATAGGACGGAAGACCAAAGCTTTTCGTGACGATGGGTGTTGATAAGTCGTTCCCATTGAAAATGACAAGCCCACTGCCTACTTTCTCTCCTTCTTTTGAGCCGTCAGTGCAGATGAGAAGGTCTGTTGGGGCCACTTTCCGGAAGTCGTCAAAGTGCAGCGAGACATTAAGTGGGGGTCTATTAGAGGGATGGAAAAGAAGGGGCCCAAATTTGTATCTGGGAGAGAGGAGTCTGAGAAGTTCCCAGTTTATCCCGAAGGAGCTGCATGCGTCTTTAAGACTTTTAGCAGTGGGTCCTGTGTGGTCAAAGATGTGTGATGAGAGATTTGGGGAGAGATGATGAGAGATATTTATTAGTCGGGTGACAGCTTGCTTTTTGAGGAAAAGGTCAGGGGGGGGATGTCTGCTGCTGTTAAGAGGTAGTCAGTGGGGGTGTCCCTGGTGCAGTGAGTTAATAGAGTGGCTGAAAGTCTGAGTATTGTTTTGATTTTGAGGAGAGCAGATTTATGGAGAGTTAGCCAGGTGGGTGCAGCGTAAAAAAGTTTAGGCAGAATGGCTCCGATAAAGATCTGTGCGAATTGTTTGGCTGGGATTTTCCAGTACCGTCTGGCTGCTGACTTTAGCGAGAAGAGTATCTTTTTGATTTTATTTGCTACGTTTGTTGTATGAGGGATGAAAGTCATGGTCTCGTCGAAAGTGACCCCTAGGATTTTCAAGGATGAAACACCATTGATAATTCCTATATGGGTTTCACAGGTGAGTAGACTTGTGTTATTGTGAAGGCTTCTGATCCCCAGGACTTCAGATTTGTTAGGAGCGAAAATAGCCTTGTTGTTTGAAGCCCATGAGTGAAGTGTGTTGGAGATGTGGATGAGTTTGTTCTTCGCAATTTGGGGATTGGTGAATCTATAGTTGAAGGAGATTAATACATCGTCAGCCCACGCTGAGATGCGAAGATCTGGGTGAGCACGTGAAAGTTGATGGAGAATAGGATCAAGGAAAATGTTCCATAGAAAAGGAGAAAGGACAGCTCCTTGCGGTGTGGAAAGAGTGAGCAATTTCTTTGCATGACCGCCTCCAAAGGAGATTTGTATAGTACGGTTGGAAAGATAGCTGGCGACTAGGTGTATGTATATTGCTGGCAGACCCTTGTCGATAAGGTTTTTTAGAATTGCAGGATGCCAGGCCCTGTCAAAAGCAGATTGAATGTCTAGCTTCAGGAGAGCTGTAGCATCACCAACGATTCTGTCTTTTTCAAGTTGTATTTTGAGGGCTAGAAGGGCTTTGTCAGTGCTGTAATTTTTTCTGAAGCCAAACTGTTTTTCATGGAACCAGGGAGTAGAAGTGAGTTCGTGGTGCAGGAAGCGATCGAGTAGAATTTTCTCAAACCCTTTCCCCAGAACTGATAGGAGTGTTATTGGTCTTTGTGATTTATGGCTGGTTTTGTCCGGATAATCAGATTTGGGGATGGTGAGAAGAGTCCCTTCCTTCCAGGCATTCGGGAAGTATGAGGTATTTAGGCACGACTGGAAAAGAGAGGTTAGAAGAGGACCTAGGGTATCTATTCCCCATTGGATTAAGGCTGCAAAAATTTTGTCAGGTCCAGGGCTACTGAAAGGGGACATACTCAAGAAAGCTGTTTTAACTTCATGAATTGTGATAGCAGGTGTGGCGTCTTTGGGAGAGGGGTGTCTCAGGAAGTCATTGACAAAGCTCTTTGTGTGTTTGTGATGCTGAGTTTCTTGGTTGGGGTTATCATCGGGGAAGAAACGATTTAATAGCGTATCTGCATTTAGGTTAGGGTCCAGGACAATGGGATTGCCTTGTTCATCAGAGAGTGTTATGTTTCCATTGTTTGGGTTGCGTTTTTTGCCCAAGAATTTATATAGGTCCCAGGGGTTGCTGAAGTTTTCTGCTTTGCTTTTGAAGAAATTGAGTTTAGCTTTCCTGATTGCACGTGTGAAGATGGTTCTAGCATTGAGAAATTCGTGCTTGGTGGCCAGAGATTTAATTCTAGCGTGTCTTCTGCGGGAGGTTTTTAGGTTTTGCTGGAGGGTTTCAAGATCAGAGGTCCACCAGGATTTTGAGATGGTTGGGTGTTTGAGCGAACATGACTCTGTGGCTGTAGAAAAAATCGAAGCTGAGAGATCTTGTATCGCGAGGTCAATGTCATGAGTTGAGTTTAACTGAAAGTTGTTCCATCTTGACTGTATCTGTGGAAGTGCATTTGCCAACCGAGTTTTGAAAAGATCTTTGTCGAGCTTCCTGAAATCATAACTGGTGGGATGGGCGCTTGGAAGCGTGGGCACAGATAGAGAGAATTTAATCGGTCTGTGATCAAGACCCTCAAGAAAAGTGATGGGTAGGAGTTGCCAGTTTGAAATTTTATCTGATAGTGAGGAGGAAACAAAAGTGGCGTCGATGTGGGAGGTGCCTCGAGAGGTAACGCAGGTCGGTTCATGGTCAGGAGGGTTGATACAGGAGAGATCATTTTGGAGCAGAAAACCTTCAAAGATTTCAGA
>CAINFV010000230.1 GCA_903848235.1 Chlamydiia bacterium
ATCTTGTAGGTGAGACGCCTCCACGCGAATCGACAGCAGAGCTGCTAGGCTGTCGTATCTAGACAACCGTTCACAATGGCCTGAAAGGGCTATATGTCCACAATTGTCCAGATTTTTAGAAGCGGTACTCCCCTCAAACATCCAATTGCCTTTACACCAGCCTTCTACTAAGCCAAAGAGACTCAACAACGAGGGAACAACTTTCTTTCTTCTATGGGAAAAGAAGATATCTCTTTTAAAGACGTTGTGCGCGAACTTTCTAACTTCGCAGACTTTATTTTTGAAATTCAACCGCTATTGACGAAAGTCCATAGATTCCATGACGACTGAATGTCCTTCCCTTCGTGGTTCTTAATATATACCGCTTCCAATTGAAAGTTGGATAGATAACGCAATAAAAAGTCCGCAGATTCGAACGGAAAAAACAGACCCGCTACTAGAAGTAGGGGTTGTTTTTACCGACTCGAAGATGCAGACTTTTTCGATGGCAGGTATCCAACTTTCAACTGTCAGCGGTATATTCCCTAATCATGGTAGAGCGGATTTCCTATGCCTCGCCTCCATCAGATTAAATTTAGCGTTCAAATGCGCCGGCAGACTCTAGCCATTCAACGGCAGGAAGAGAAAGATGAGTAATGCTGGAAATAACTTCTGAAAGAGCCTTAAGCCCATTTTTACTATTGGAAAATGCCACGACTCCCGATTGATGATTTTGAAACCCAACGACAAAATTCTTGAAGCACCCATTGTCTCCCCAATGCCAAAACGAATCCCCTATGCTGGTTCGCTGAATTCCCCATCCAAGACCCCACGAAACCGTCGATGACAAGGGATGTACTCTCCCCTCTAATGAGAGGCAGCCGACACACCCTTTTCTCACTGGCACACAAGGCTGCAGCATTTCATTAACCGTGGTTGCTTGCAGTCCGTTTCCCCTCATGATGGCCACCATAAACCGCGCATAATCTCTGGCATTTGTGTGCAATGTAAAGGCGGCATTGGGCGAAAGGCCAGATGGGTTTTTTAATGGCACACCTTCGGAATCATGGCCCGAGGCCTTGTCAGGACCGAAGACCCACTCAAACGTACTGTGATTCATCCTGAGGGGAACAAAAACCTGTTCTCGAAAATACGTATCAATGTGCGTGCTGGTTACGTGCTCAAGAACTTTTTGCAAAAATGCAAACCCCTCTCCAGAGTAGCTAAACCTTTCTCCTGGTTGAAAGTGAATGGCGAGCGCCTTGTCTCTCGGCCTCCAGTTAGGAAATCCTGTGGTGTGCGTTAAGACAATTCTGGCTGTTATAAGATTGATCCTTTCGTCTTCAACTTCTATGGAAGTGCGAGGGAGATAGTCCACAAGCGGTCTATCAAGCTCCAGAATCCCCTTTTCAATGAGTTTGAAGATGCCATAGGCAAAAACAGGCTTGCTTAGAGAAGCGGCTTCAAAGATGGTGTTTTCGCAAACAGTGTCTTGTGTTTGGGAATTTTTTACCCCAAACGTATGACACCACGCGATTCTGGCCCTTTTGATAATAGCTATGGAAATTCCGGGAACTCTGTTTTTTAACAAAGGGACAAGGATCTTTTGTAAAAAAAGCGTTGGGATGGGCGAGAGCAATCTCTGAGCTGTCTTAGCCAGCTCCATGGTTCTCACATAAACCTGTTCGATACCGCGTTCTTTCTCCAACCACACGAATGTATC
>CAINFV010000231.1 GCA_903848235.1 Chlamydiia bacterium
ATCGGTCTCAAAAAATGCTAAAGTCCAGACCGGCTAGGGACTGTAAAAAAATAACATGTGCAAGTTGGCTGAGCGTGCGGCCATCGATCTGCCGATGGATCGTTCCTCGCCCATAGCACGCTATGGGGCTCGTTACGATCCTCGACATCTCGACGACCTCGCTCACCCAACTTGTACATGTTATTTTTTTTACAGTCCCTTATTCGTTTTCCTGGCCTGTCAAATCAGATTAACGAATCAACATTCTCATGCCGAGTTTTGCCAGAGCCGCCATCTTTTGCGCGTAGTCGGATGTTATTGCAATGCGCCGCTCTCCAAAACTTGATCATTGATCAGCAATGATCAACTATGAACATGTTTTGGAGAGCGGAATGTGAGTATGCGTTTTTTTACGGCTTGTCCTGCTCACGATTCCTGTTTGAGTCAGATAGTCACCAGCGTACGTGAAAGCAGTGCCCCAAAAATCAGAAAGTTCAGTAAAGTCCAGGAAAGAGATAATCAGGGGTGAGGAAATTCTGCTAAAGTGACCATGGGCTTTTTTCGTTACGTCTTCTTGATATGCGTTCTCCATTTGATGCCGGATGCGCTGATAGCACTCGGAAGAGACTGTATTATTTCCCCTTCTTCCTCATATCCATCACACTGTAGCCAAGAACGGTTTCGAGAATTCGTCAATGAAAAGAACTTTCGCCCTGCTATTGCGCTGATTGATCAATGGGTGCAGGAATCCAAAAATCCCACGGCAACCGCGTTTTTATACGTTGAGAAAGCAAAGATTCTCTATGCCGATCAACAGCATGCTGAGGCGCAAGAGCTGTTTTTACAGGCTTTACAAACTCTCCCTACATCATCACAGGGTAAGATCTCTGCTGCTGAGAAAAATGCCTTTGACAAGCTTTTCCCAAGTTATGAAGAGGCCTCGGTGTCTCCAGAAGCCTGTTCCCGCCTTCTTGAAGAGTCTGAAGCTGTGTATAAGAACCACCCTGAATTTGAATCGATTGAACATTATATTGCAGCATGCCTTGCAAATCGCGGGCAGTTTATTGAGTTTTTCGACCGCTTTTTTCATGCCTTTCAGGTGCGTCGAGATTGTTTTTTGACTTATAAGACAATAGGCGTACTCCATCTACGACTGTTCGAAGCATCGTCGAGTGAAGAGAGACGCCAGATGCATCGGCAGGAGGCTGTGATTTGTTTGAAAGAGGCTTTTTCTCGCGAGCCGAAAGACTCAACGCTGTTGGTGAAATTAGTCTTTATCCTCCCCCCGATGGAAAAACAAATCCTGCTACGTAGTGTCAGCGTAGAACTGACGAAACTCCAAACGCCCATTCGACGTATGGATTGCTTTTTTCTGATTCAGCAGGCGATGGATGTCGGGGAGTTAGAGGTTGCAAAGCAGCTGATAGAGAAAGCCCATTCCTGGTATCAGTATAGCAGAGCGCTCCATGAGCTTTCTGATCAGCTGAGCGCCCTGGAAGCTTTTGATACTGGAAATCCTAATATCGAAAGAAGATATTGATGTTGTATATATACCGGTGACAGTTGAAAGTTGGACATACCGATTCTTGAACAAGAAGAGGTATAGATGCCGAAGAAAAAGTCCGCAGATTCGATTCCAAAGACCAGGTAATACACAGTATAACGAAGTCGAGAGCACCATGCGTTTAGAAGAAGGCAGAACCCTCGGAGACTGGCTCTTATTGAAGCACTTAGGGCAAGGGCCATTAGGGCACGTGTATTTTGCAGAACATCGGTTTACGAAGAAGAAGGGGGCTCTCAAAATCCTCCCTGAAGAGCTGTCTGCAGACCGTGCATTTCTTGCTCGTTTTGAAGAAGAGGTGATTCAAGCCTCAACGATCGAACATCCTGGTATTACGAAGACCTTTAACGCTTCATTTGTCGACGGTCTGTATTTTGTATCCACGGAATGCGTTGTTGACGCGCAGCAAGAGACCCGAAATCTTGCCCAGTTTCTTGCCGGCCGTAGGCCGACACAGCAAGAGGTGCTGAAAGTAGCAGAACAGGTCGCGGCAGCGCTCGACCATGTGCACAACTACCGTGGGGGAGGAAAAGATGCTCTGGCACACGGCAACTTAAAGCCTAATAATATTATGATTGCGGAGTCTACGCCATCAGGACCTATGGTGAAGATCGCTGACTTCGGACTCTTTCGCATGATCGGCTGCGGGAATGTCCTCCTTCGAAGTTATAAAGCTGCTGTGGAGCAGCTCGCTGTCCACGATTCCTTTCTAACAGCGCGTGTTGGCACAGATCGCTATCCAACGTCTGCTGCTGAAACACAGCACTATGAAGACCTTCTTGCGTCTCTTGCGCAAAACCTCCATTTTCTTTCTCCTGAACAGCGTCAGGGAAATTGGTCTGACCCTGTAGCTGCCGATATCTGGGCTTTTGGCGTCCTTCTCTTCTGGATGCTTTTTGGCAGCTATCCAGAAGGAGCATGGGATTCTGAAGAGCGGTTTGGCGGAGGTATTGTAGACTGGGAGACGATCATCAGAAGCTGCGTAGCATTAGACCCTGCAAAGCGTCCGCTGCGCCTTCTTCCCTTTTTCCATACGGCAAAGGCAGTTCCGTCCCGCCCGCCAATCGTTGAAGCTACGGCGCCGCAAAAAATCCCTTCTATCTTCGCGCAGTCCGTTGTCATCCAAGATGCGTCAGACCGACAGATAAAAGAATATGCCCCTGAGAAGAGAGATCCAAAGGGTGTTGTCCCATTACTCTCAGAAGTATCGCATATCCAAGAGGGGGTCTATTATCGAGGATCGAATCAAGGGTGCCGTGATGAGATTCCGCGCCATCCAGTACGCATAGGAAGCTTTTGCATTGACGTGCATCCTGTGACCAATGAGCAGTTTGTCCGATTTTTAGATTTTCTTGGGGATGAAAAAGACCATCAAAATCACGATATCATCCGTCTGAAAGACTCTCGCATCAAACGCACGTCAGGCAGGTTTACTATCGAACGCGGCTATGGAAAGCATCCTGTCGTTGGCGTGACGTGGTATGGTGCTATGGGATATTGCAAGTGGGTTGGCAAGCGCCTTCCTACAGAGGCAGAATGGGAAGTTGCCTGCTGTGGTGGTCTTGAGCATCCTACATATCCTACGGGAGAAGATATTGAAAAAACGCAGGCGAATTTCTTCAGCTCTGACACCACGGCTGTGATGAGCTACCCTCCAAATGGCTTTGGCAACTATGACATGGCAGGCAATGTCTATGAGTGGTGCTCTGACTGGTATGAGTACAACTACTATGAATATAGCGCTCAAGAGCCAGACTTTCCCAAAGGGCCGATCCAAGGCGTATATCGCGTTCTCAGAGGCGGTTGCTGGAAGAGTCTAAAAGAAGATCTTCGTTGTTCAAAGCGCCATCGCAATAACCCGGGCGCTGCGAACGGAACGTATGGGTTCCGTTGCGCTCAAGATGCGCCGTAGTGATTGGAAATTTTTTTTTAGTCTCTAGCGCAAAACTCCATACATGTACTTGTGTTCTTTGCTGGTAAGTGCGGCGATTTTGAGATGAAGTGTGTGAGCGGATTATCAGACGCTCTCTAGTCTTTCTCAGTAAAAACAGAGCGGCCATTTTCCTTGAACGGGGTGGTTTTTCATGATATACTTCTCACTTTGAGGGTTAGGGTGTCCCTTCCTCTGTGTTGGTACGAGATGCCCGTCATTGCCGAGGTATTCATTGTCTTCTCGTTTTGATCGTCCAGAGCATGCTCACGATGGACCATCGACAACATCGCGGCAGCTCAAAGACTTGGCACGACGGTATTTAGCACACTTAGAACAGAAATTGCAGACGAAGCCAAGAGAGATTCTTGAGCTGTGGCCTCAAGTGATAGGGCCGGCCTTTGCAGGTATGACGCGGGCGGAGAAGTTTGAACAAGGCGTGTTGCACGTGAGAGTGAGGAATTCCTCTCTGTTGAGTTTGTTGCATAGTGTCTCAGAACGAAAGAGGCTTGTAGATGCGTTACGCACAGAAGTCCCAGACGTTGAGATTGTAGATATTTCGTTTCGTATTGGATAAAAAAAACAACCACAGAGGCTTTTGCAAAACTAGCGGCTGCGATATGCAAAGCGCCGGCGACGAAGGAAGAGACAAACTCTCTCTTCGAGCCGCCGCGAGCAAAGTGCGCCCGCTAGTTTTGCAAAAGCCTCTACAAATTTGGTGTAGGCATGACATCTACGACGGCACATGATACCCCCACTCCACAGAAGGAGTATGATGCCAGCTCCATCACCGTTCTGCAGGGGCTTCAAGCTGTTCGAGAGCGGCCAGGGATGTATATCGGCGATACCGGCATCAGCGGGCTGCATCAGCTGGTGTATGAAGTTGTCGACAATAGCATCGACGAGGCAATGGCCGGCGTTTGCAGGTCGATAGAAGTCGTTCTTCATGATGATCACTCTATTTCCGTCGAAGATGATGGACGAGGAATTCCCATCGATCTTCATGAGGCTGAGTCAAAACGTCAGGGACGTGATGTCTCTGCCACAGAAGTCGTTATGACCATTCTCCACGCTGGTGGGAAGTTCGACAAAGATTCGTATAAGGTTTCCGGCGGTCTCCACGGCGTCGGCGTCTCCTGTGTCAATGCGCTTTCGAAAAAAATGCTTGTCACTGTCTTTAAGAATGGCAAGATTCATGAGATGGAATTTTCTCGCGGACCCATGGTTCGTCCCCTCAGCGTTATTGGAGAGACCCATAAGCGAGGGACAAAAGTCTGGTTTTGGCCTGATGAACAGGTGATGAGGGTCCTTGAGGTCGAATACGATACCCTTGCAAAGCGGTTGCGAGAGCTTGCCTTCTTGAATCCAGGAGTTCAGATATCACTCCGCGACGAGCGGGGCGAAGGAAGAGATGATGCTATATTCTGTTATAGCGGCGGCTTAGCTTCGTTTGTCTCCTACCTTAACGAAAATAAAGGCGTGCTTTTCGAGCAGCCAATATTTTTCAAGGGTGCACGGCAAGGCGACGATGGGATGGTAGAAGCTGAGATCGCCATGCAGTGGAACGATGGCTTTGCAGAGTCGATCTTTTCATTTGTCAACAATATCTCTACGAAGCAGGGTGGAACCCATCTTACCGGCTTTTCGACAGCGTTAACACGCGTCCTCAACTCATATATCAAAGAACATAACATCCTCAAGACTGACAAGATCTCTGTCGGTGGTGAGGATATGCGCGAAGGGCTTACCGCCGTCATTTCCGTCAAGGTAGCTAACCCTCAGTTTGAAGGGCAGACAAAACAACGACTTGGAAACAGCGATGTCGCATCTGTCGTTCAGCAGATTGTCGGTGAGGGATTGACAGTATTCCTCGACGAACATCCGCATATTGCTAAGGCGATTGCTGAGAAGGCAATTATTTCTGCCCAGGCTCGTGAGGCAGCACGGCGCGCCCGTGAGATGACACTTCGCAAGACAGCATTGGACTCAGGACGCCTTCCAGGAAAGCTCATCGATTGTCAGGAAAGAAACCCAGCGCTCTGTGAGATATACCTTGTCGAAGGAGACTCCGCCGGAGGGTCTGCGAAGACAGG